>QMLZ01000176.1 GCA_003646995.1 Deltaproteobacteria bacterium
ACATCCTTGACAGGAATTGTCTCAAGTCTACCTTTCTCCTTAGGTCCTTTTTGGCGCCAGACCTTTAGTATAATGTTTATGGTCTTGCTTCCCTGTCTCACTTGTAACTCCTCTGTGATAGTTCAACATTTTCAAAGACGAGCGGTTCTTTGTGCAATTTAGGTGACTTGCCATAGCCCGTATATTCCCATGCCGCCACATGACAAAAATTCTCATCGTCACGTTTTGCTTCACCTTCTTCGGTTTTATATTCCTCTCGGAAATGACCACCACAGGACTCCTCACGGCTCAGTGCGTCAGTTGCAAGCAATTCTGCAAACTCAAGAAAATCAGCTAAACGGCCTGCCTTTTGCAAGCTAAGATTGTAATCCTTATCTGACCCGGGTACAATAACATTCTCCCAGAATTCTTCACGAAGATTCTGAATCAGCTTCTTGGCCTTGTTAAGCCCTTCACGGTTTCTTGCCATGCCACAGTAATCCCACATGATCTGGCCCAATTCCCTGTGGATATTGTCAACTGTCCGTTTGCCTTTTATAGAAAGCAACTGCTTGATACGGGCTTCAGCCTCCCCGGTGGCTTCTTTAAAAGCAGGGTGATCCGTCTTAACTTCCTGGAATGATGCCCCAGCAAGATATCCACCAATGGTATAGGGGATGACAAAATATCCATCCGCAAGCCCCTGCATAAGGGCGCTGGCGCCAAGACGGTTTGCCCCATGGTCCGAGAAATTGGCCTCTCCAAGGACAAAAAGTCCCGGAATATTGCTCATCATGTTATAATCAACCCATAGTCCACCCATCACATAATGTGAGGCAGGGTAAATCATCATTGGGATTTCATAGGGATTATCGTCAATGATATTCTGGTACATATCGAAAAGATTGCCGTATTTCCTTTCGATTATCTTTTTCCCGTCCCTTTTGATGGCATCTGCAAAGTCGAGGTATACGGCGTAGCCTGTAGGACCCACGCCACCGCCCCCGTCACATATCTCCTTGGCATTCCGTGACGCCACATCACGGGGGACTAAGTTACCAAAGCTCGGATATTTTCTCTCCAGATAGTAGTCCCTTTCCGACTCCGGGATATCATTTGGCCGTCGCTTATCACCCGGGTCCCTGGGAACCCACACACGGCCGTCGTTTCTCAAGCTTTCACTCATCAACGTTAGTTTGGATTGATAGTCGCCCGAATGAGGGATACATGTGGGATGAATTTGAGTAAAACAGGGGTTAGCAAAAAATGCACCTTTTTTGTAGGCCCGGAAGGCAGCACCCACATTGCAGGATGTGGCATTTGTTGAGAGATAAAACACGTTGCCATAGCCGCCAGTAGCCAAAACAACCGCATCTGCCTCATGGCTTTCATATTCGCCGGTAATTAGATTTCGGACAACAATCCCCCTGGCCTTTCCATTAATAAGTACAAGCTCTACCATCTCCCGGCGGGAGAATATCTTAATTTTTCCGGCTGCGATCTGTCGAGATAAGGAGCTATAAGCCCCGAGGAGAAGCTGCTGTCCCGTCTGACCTCTCGCGTAAAAAGTCCTCGAGACCTGGGCCCCACCAAAAGAGCGGTTTACAAGCGAGCCCCCATAATCCCTGGCAAAAGGCACACCCTGGGCCACACACTGGTCTATGATATTATCGCTTACCTGTGCAAGACGGTAGGTATTTGCTTCTCACGATCTGAAATCACCACCTTTTATGGTGTCATAGAAAAGGCGCCATATGCTATCTCCGTCATTCGGATAATTCTTTGCCGCATTTATCCCACCCTGGGCCGCAATACTGTGGGCTCGACGCGGGCTGTCCTGTATACAGAAGGCCTTTATGTTATAGCCCAGTTCAGCAAGTGTTGCCGATGCTGAACTTCCGGCCAGGCCTGTTCCCACAACTATAATATTGTACTTCCTTTTGTTGGCAGGATTAACTAATTTCAGTTCAAAACGATGTCTGTCCCATTTTTCTGCAAGCGGGCCTCCCGGCACTTTTGCATCAAGCTGCATATCTTAGCTCCTTATGCTATTAACGAAATAAAGATCGGAATAAAACCAAACCCGACTCCAAACAGGAGACTAACGGCAATACCGAGCTTCTGAATGATTGGCATGTATTTAGGATGATTGGCGCCCAAAGTTTGAAATAGACTCCAAAACCCATGACTGACATGGACGGCAACAACAATCATTGCTACAATATAGGTGATCATATAAAGAGGGCTTGCAAGTTTAGTGAACACAAGTCGAAAGAGAGTCTCATTGGTATGTTCTGCAAAATGGAAATTAAGGAGGTGAATGATAATAAAAGCCAGGATAATAAAACCGGTATAGGGCTGAGTTTCCGACCCTATAGTGCGGCCTCCCGCGTTCTTCTTCACTTTATACCTCACAGGTCTTGCTATTAGGTTTTGATAAAAAAGAAGTGTTCCTATCACTATATGTATAACGGCAAAGAGCAAAAGCCCCAGTTCTGCGACAGTTATTAGCAGGCCCAATGCATGGAGGTGCTCCACATACGAGGTAAACAGACCCTGTCCACCGTAAAGAGTGAGATTACCGATAAGATGTACTGTCAGGAAACCTACGAATCCAAGGCCGGTTACAGCCATCATCAACTTTTTCCCGATGGAACTGCTTAGAGTATTTATGAACCAATTCATTTCTTTCTCCGTATCTATCCCCCCCCTGCCAACCTTTGAAAAGGGAGGGGTACTTAGCATCCCCCTTTTATAAAGGGGGACTGAGGGGGATTTTCACTCACTTTTTGTCTGGGACTCTAAACGGGGCTCGGCCATTGCCTTGTATATTTCGTATTTTGTCTTCATGTTTTCTTCAGCCTTTTGAAAAAGCGATTCGGCATGATCCGGGAAGGTTCTCGTGAGGCTCGAATAACGCACTTCGCCCATCAGGAATTCCCTGAAACCCTCTTTGGGCTCTTTGGAATCAAGAATAAACGGGTTTTTCCCCTCCTCTTTAAGTAACGGGTTATACCTGTAAAGGGGCCAATATCCCGTCTCCACGGCCTTCTTTTCCTCTTCCTGACTCAACCCCATATTGATACCGTGGTTAATGCAGGGGGCGTAGGCTATAATCAGGGAAGGCCCTCGATAGCTCTCTGCCTCTAAAACGGCCTTCAAAACCTGGTTCTTGTTGGCACCCATGGCCACAGAGGCTACATACACATACCCATACGTCATGGCCATTCGACCCAGATCCTTTTTCTGTGTGGGTTTGCCTCCTGCAGCAAACTTGGCCACTGCACCCGTGGGGGTCGACTTGGAGGCCTGACCACCGGTGTTGGAGTAAACCTCGGTGTCCAGCACCAGGATGTTTACATCATGCCCCGAGGCAATTACATGATCAAGCCCACCATAGCCAATGTCATAGGCCCATCCATCTCCGCCAAATATCCAGATGGATTTCTTGGTCAGATAGTCGCTTCTGTCAAGAATATCAACAAGAAGCGGGTTAAAGTCTTCACCCTCAGGGCTTGCAAGTTCAAGTTCAATGAGATCAATGATCTGCCTGCCAATCTCCTTTGATTTCTCCCCGTCATTCATATTCTCAAGCCATCCCTGGAATGCATCATCAAGGTCTTTCGACATACCTTTTTCTCTGGCTTCACGCATTAGGTCACCCAGTTTTTCGCGCCTCTGGGTAACACCCAGCTCCATGCCAAAACCATATTCAGCATTGTCTTCAAAAAGCGAATTAGCCCACGCAGGACCGTGCCCCTCCTCATTCACTGTATACGGGCAGACAGGGGCAGAACCTCCATAGATGGAAGAACAACCCGTGGCATTGGCAATCATCATGCGATCACCAAAGAGCTGTGTGACGAGTTTCACATAAGGTGTCTCGCCACACCCGGGACAGGCGCCTGAAAACTCAAAGAGCGGCTGTCTGAACTGGCTCCCTTTTACAGATGTCATGGGCATCACATTATCTAAGATGGGAAGCCCCGCGGAAAAGACATGATTGGGAACCTGTTGCTTTGTCTGGGTGCCAAGGGGTTTCATGACAAGGGCCTTTTTCTTGGCAGGACAGACCTGCACGCAGTTGCCGCACCCGGTGCAGTCAAGGGGACTTATCTGGATCCGAAAACGCAACCCCTTCAGCTCTTTTCCCTTGGCCTCCACGGTCACAAAATCCTCGGGGGCATCCTTTAGGTCTTTCTCATGGGCAAGCACCGGCCTTATGACTGCATGAGGACACACAAAGGCACAGTGGTTACACTGGATACAGTTCTCCTCCTGCCACTCGGGTACATTGATGGCAATACCCCTTTTCTCATATTGGGTCGTGGCGGTGGGAAATATCCCGTCCGGGGGCATGGCGCTCACGGGGAGCTTGTCCCCCTGCTGGGCCAGCATGGGTCGCATGACATTTGTCACAAACTCAGGCTCATCCCTTTCCATATACGCTTCCTGACCGGCCGTGGCCCACGATTTAGGAACAGCGATCTTCTTTAGGGCTCCGATGGCATTGTCTACCGCATCAATGTTCATTTTGACCACTTTGTCTCCCTTTTTCCCATAGGTCTTTTTAATGGCTGCTTTCATGTAATTAAATGCCTCCTCGGGAGGAATGACACCTGAAATCTGAAAAAAGGCCGCCTGCATGATCATGTTGATGCGGGCACCCAGTCCCAGTTGGGCACCAATCTTGACTGCATCTATATTGTAAAAGTTAAGATTCATTTGGGCAATCTTACGTTTCATGGGGTCAGGCAGTTTGTTCCCCATTTCCTTGGCAGTCCAGGGGGAATTTAAGAGAAACGAGCCCCCTTCCTTGATCCCATCTAAAATATCATATTGGTCAACAAAGGCGGGATTATGGCACGCTATGAAGTCAGATTTAGTCAGAAGATAGGGAGACTGGATCCTTTCTGGTGAGAACCTGAGATGGCTCATGGTGATTCCACCGGACTTCTTGGCGTCATAGGCAAAATAGGCCTGGGCATACATGTCCGTGTTTTCTCCGATGATCTTGATGGCGTTTTTATTCGCTCCAACCGTGCCGTCTGCACCCAGACCCCAGAATTTACAACGCACCGTTCCCTTGGGTGACGGATCAATCTCTTCGGAAAGTTCAAGGGAGGTGTGGCTCACGTCATCTACAATCCCTACTGTAAAATGATTTTTGGGTGCCCTGGAACGTAGACTGTCAAATACCGCCTTGACCATGGTCGGTGTGAAATCCTTGCTCCCAAGACCATACCGGCCTCCCACAATAACCTGGGCTTCTCCCATTTCATGAAAAACCGTGCATACATCCTGGTACAGAGGCTCTCCGAGGGACCCCGGGGCCTTTATCCTGTCCAGTACACCAATCCTCTGTGCCGTGGCAGGCAGGACACTTAAAAAGTGTTCCCTGGAAAAGGGCAGATAAAGACGTACCTTGATAAGCCCTACACGTTCCCCCAGCCCGGTCAGGTAGTTGACTGTCTCTTCTATAACATCGCAACTGGAAGCCATGGACACTACAACCCGCTCTGCCTCAGGATCGCCCACGTAGTCAAAAAGTTTATACTGCCGGCCCGTAAGATCACTCACCTTGGCCATCTCTTCTTCCACAACGTCAATAATACGATCGTAATAGGGATTGGCAGCCTCACGGTTCTGGAAAAAAATGTCAGGGTTCTGGGCCGTCCCCCTGAGCTGGGGATACTCCGGATTCATGGCCCTTGACCTGAACTCCTCTATGGCTTCCCAGTCCACCAGCCTCGCCATATCTTTGTAGTCTATCAGTTCTATCTTCTGGATCTCCTGGGAGGTCCTGAATCCGTCAAAAAAATGTACAAAGGGTAAACTGGTCCGGATACTCGCAAGATGCGCTACCAGGGCCAGGTCCATCACCTCCTGTACAGAGGCAGAGGCAAGGAGAGAAAACCCTGTCTGGCGTACCGCATTGATGTCCGAGTGATCCCCAAAGATGGAAAGGGCATGGGTGGCAATGGTCCGGGCAGAGACGTGAAAAACCGTTGGCATCAATTCCCCCGCGATCTTGTACATGTTGGGAATCATCAATAAAAGCCCCTGGGACGCGGTAAAGGTAGTGGCCAGAGCGCCCGAAGACAGTACCCCGTGCACTGCACCGGCAGCGCCCGCTTCTGACTGCATCTCCACAACCTTCAATACCTGGCCAAATATGTTCTTTCTCCCGTGCGCTGCCCATTCATCAGCATATTCCCCCATATTGCTCGATGGCGTAATGGGGTAGAGCGTGCACACATCGCTCATTGCATAAGCAACATGAGACGCTGCTTCGTTTCCTTCTATGGTTTTAGTTGTCGTAGACATGATATTTTCCTTTCTACAAAACAGTATTTAAAATATTCGATAG
>QMLZ01000177.1 GCA_003646995.1 Deltaproteobacteria bacterium
AAGTGGCTCTTGGTCTTGCATCCGAGGATGAAGTCAAGCTAGACGACGTTATGGGCAAGGAGGCCCTGCTCACCATTGTTGGTGAGGAGGCAGACCGTTATTTCCATGGAATTATAAACCAATTCGTTCAGGTAGGAAGCAAGGGGAGATTCTTTCTCTATCAAGCCAAACTGGTTCCCTCCTTGTGGTTGCTATCACTTGAGCAGGACTGCCGGATATTCCAGGATAAAACGGTTAAGGATATTATATCTACTGTACTCAAAGAGGCAGGAATCACTTCCGACCGCTTTGACTTCAGGCTTCAAAATCAGTACGAAAAAATGGAGTACTGTGTCCAATACAGAGAAACAGACTTGAACTTCATATCCCGATTACTCGAAGAGCATGGCATATTCTACTTCTTTGAGCACTCCCAGGACAAGCACCTGCTGGTATTCGGCGATAGCACGGTCAACTACAAACCTGTTGAGGGGGATCCAAAGGTACTGTTCCATCCTGCTGACTCACGTGTCCCCGGTGAGGAGTTCGTATCCAGCTTCCACCTCGAAAGGCGAATAAGATCCGGAAAAGTAACGCTTCGGGACTTCAACTTTGAAAAACCTTCCCTAGACCTAACCTCCCAGGAACAGGCGCAGTCTGACAAAAAGCTGGAAATTTATGACTATCCTGGGGGTTATAAGGAGGGAAAGGAAGGCAAGAGATTGGCTAAACTGCGTCTAGAGAGATCACAAGCAACCAGGGACTCTGGCTTTGGACAAAGCTATTGCCCCAGGTTTGTTCCAGGCATGACCTTCCAACTTACCGACCATGACTTTGATAACCTAAACCAGGAATATCTCTTGGTTGAGGTTAACCATAGAGGTGAGCAGCCCCAGGTGCTGGAAGAAAAGGCTGAGACTGATCGACCTTTTCACTACTCAAATGCTTTCATATGCATCCCTTCCTCGGTACAGTACAGACCGTTGCAAGAGTTGAAAAGACCTCTGGTTCAAGGACTCCAGACAGCTATCGTAACAGGCCCCAAAAACGAAGAGATATACACGGACGAATACGGCAGAGTGAAGGTTCAGTTTCATTGGGACAGGGAGGGAAAACGGGATGAAAACACTACTTGCTGGCTAAGAGTCGCGCAATTGTGGGCAGGTGCAGGATGGGGGACCGTTTTCATACCCAGAGTAGGGGATGAAGTCCTGGTGGACTTTCTGGAAGGGAATCCAAATAGACCATTGGTGGTGGGAAGTGTATACAATAAACAGAATCAACCACTTTACCCCTTGCCGGATGAAAAGACCAAATCCACCATCAAGACCAAGAGCTATCCAAATGATCCTGGTTTCAACGAGTTCCGCTTTGAAGACAAGAAGGGGGAAGAAGAGATATTTATTCATGCAGAGAAGGACATGAATAACATCGTTAAAAATGACATGAGTATATCCGTTGGAAACAATCAAACGACGAGCGTGAGAAAAGACAGGAGTGCTACTATCAAGGAAGGGAATGATACGCTCACCATAACTCAAGGGACTCGCACTGTTACGGTTAAAGGCAACACCAGCCTCACGGTCCAAGCTGGAAACAGATCAGTGGATGTTACAGGAGGTGATTATTCTCTTAATGTCAATGGAGGGGGTATAAAAGGTACTGCGAGCGGAGGCGGCGTGGAAATGACAGGGATAGGCGGCACTGGAGTAAAATTGACTGGAACACCTTCCTTCGAAGCCAATGGTGCAGCCACCGCCAAAATTCTTTCACCAGTCGTTGAAATAGGAAACAATATAATAAGAATATCGGGTGTCATGATTCAGCTCTCAGCAGGTGGAAGCACCCTTACCATAGACCCCTCGGGAATAACCATGAGCACAAGCGGTATTATTACTGAAACAGCTGCTATCATTAAACACAACGTTTAGAAAAAACATGGGGGTAAAACAATGATGCCAAAAACCAAATCCAATGTCTTGAACCTTGCCACTACAGAGCGCATGGCGATGGTAGGTGGTCGGGAACTCCTGATCGAATCCAACTGTGATTCTAACATCATCAGAATCATCGAGCCAGAGGGCACAGCAAGCCTTACTATTCTCATCACCAAAAAAGGCCCGATTGTTCAATTGACAGGAAAGAGTTTAATGATCGAAGCGGAAGGTGATATCTCTCTTGAAGCCGAGAAGATCTCTTTACATAGCAGAAAAACCACAACAATTAGTTCAGAAACCGATCTGAGCTTTAAGGCAAAAGGGACAATAGATAGCAAAGCGTCCGAGCATTCCATTTGCTCAGAGCTGGGCGATGTTAAGGTTAAGGCAAATGATGACGTTAAACTGAATGGCGAAAGGATCAAGCTAAACTGTTAGTCGGCGAACCAATTATGCTGGATCAGATTCGAGACATATGGGCGGTTCTATTTCTGGAAGATCAATTGGGAAAACTGCGCGAAGAACACTTGCGGCGGTGCATTGAAGGACCGCAACCAGATGAATCCTTTTTGCAAACCGGGGAGGAGCGAATTATCCAGGATGTAAAAAATGAATTCTACAATGAAAAAATGAGAGATGTGGTCAAACCTGATGATGCTCAATCTTTATCCGACGAAGAGGACTATGAAAAAAGATCACAAAAACTTATGGAAGCTGCCATCTTAATGACCCATAAGAAATTACTTTCTATACCCTATGTAGGAGACCCAAACTACAAGAAACATGGAACTGATTAACAAGACAGGAATACCTGCCAAGCTTCTTACAGGCTCCATGAGCGAGGCTGAAATGCTGGGGATTGTAGCCTCCAAGGCTACCTATGTGTTGGAGCAGGGCTCGTTGCATCTTGTAGAAGAAACAGATGCCTGGCCCATATTTGACCAACCATTCGTTTTTCAGGGACATACTTTTGTTACAGACCTTGATTTTAGAAAGGAAGGGATTGACATTTTGGTTTTTGGCAACGCCATGGCGCCTGATGCATCTCCAGTGCAAAAGATGTCGATGACAATTTCTAGCGGAAAACTCCATTATGAGATTGTAGTATTTGGTGACAGGGTATGGGAAAAACACAGGGGCAAGTTGATCCCCTCTGAACCGATACCATTTGTTAAAATGCCCCTTTCCAATGATAGGGCCTATGGTGGAGTTTCCATTTGGGAGGGCCTGGAGCTAGCCCACGAAATAAATCCTGATGGAAAAGGTTTCTACATGTCAAAACAAGAAGCCGAAAGAAGCCCACTTCCCAATCTGGAAAGACCCGGACAATTGATACAGTCATGGGAGGACAGACCAAAGCCCGCTTGTCTGTTAAAGCCAAAAGGCCTGTTTCTAGATCCAAATATAACCGAGGACAGCGTGGGCGACGAACTTCCCAAGATGTTCACTTCCTTTTTCAGCAATGCTGTTCCTGAGCTGGTAGTAAGGAAACAAGATTTGGGCAACACAATTGAATTGAGGGGTTTCTCAGCTGACGGTGATTTAGTGTTCCCAATGCCATCGACGGAGGGGCCCTTGGTGGAAGTTAGGGTGGGGAATCTTGAAAGCGTCTTCCCGTCTGAGCTGTCCTGCTTAATCATGCTTGTAGAAGAAAGGGTATTAATCGCCACATATCTTTGTCTATTCCGGTACCTGTTTAGACCGCAGGAACAGAGAGAGGCGAAGATATTTTGGCATTAGCCTAGCGCGAAAACATCAAGGTTACGTAACTATGAATGAAACAGTAAAAAGAAATATTCCAAAGCCCGTGCCTTTTACAGAGGTATCTTATCCAGAAATAGAATCCTATAAAGTTACGCGACAGCCCAGCACAATGCGGGTCGTGGAGACAGATTTGTCGGGGAAGCAGGAAATTGCCATCATATTTAAGCGCACTTACACATTTACGCATGCCAAAACCTGTATCCCCGCAGACGAACAGGCCCCAATAAACGAGGATGCTGTCACCCATGAGGAAATATCGCCAGAGGTAAGCCCATCATTTAAATTTTTATCTGAGCTCGTTCCTTTTAAGACTGGAACTGATTTGGTGGTTCAGGCCAGCGCCATGAGCAGGAATCCAGTAACACAAATGGAAGTGTCTGTACAGGTTAATAAACACCTCCAGCAAGCCATAGTCTATGGTGATAGGCATTGTGATTTCGTTGGAGCTAAACTTGTCTTTACCCCACCTGCACCTTTCACTGAACTACCGCTGCGTTACGAGAATGCATATGGAGGAAGAGACACCTCATTTGAAAAAGGAGTGATTGAAGAGCTAGAAAAAATGGCTGATAAGGATGAACTCCGTAAGGTCAGGCCTGCTGCTGAGGCTGTTTTTGGCGGCTACAACCCTTTGGCTTATCCTCGTAATAGATTTGGCAAGGGGTATATCCTGGAGGATCGCCAGGAAAAGATAGAAGGCCGAGCACTCCCTAACATCGAAAGACCCGGCGATACGCTGGATCCAGAACGCATACGATTGGATAATCCATTAAACTGGTACAGGCAGCCGGTACCAGTAGGGTTCGACTATTTGGACCCAGGAACCTTTCCACGCTCTGCAATGCTCGGCTTGCCGCCTCCTGTAGCCAATAACGCTCCCGTTCCCAGAGAAGTCTCTATTGGACTGATTCCCGAGGACTATTGCAAGGGCAACATGTTTGCAACCAAGCCGGAAAATTGGGCGGACCTAATTCATCCCATGGCTACAAGAAGTGCCTCCTTGGGTTTATGGCTACCGTTTCTCAGGGGGAATGAAACAATAGTTCTTTCCAATATGGATTTGGAGCATTCGCAGTATCTAGTCAGCCTCCCCGGGGAAAGGCCCGAATTTAACGTGCCCACTTTACCTCCCAAGGCCCAAGACATAAACGCTGAACTGTTTCTGGTTCACGTATCTATGGTAGAAAAAAAACTGTACCTGGTTTGGGTCGGCCGCTTTCCCCGGGAAAAGACATTCACGCCAAAGGACTTGCTAGAGCTTGAAGACCAAGTGTCAGTGAAAATGAAAGGAGTTTAAGCTAATGCCAGCACGAGTTGCCAAATACCCCCCTATTGTGGGCGTCGGTATGGATTATCACTCTGTGGCTCCTCCTAGCGTACCACCTCCACCCCCTGCCCCACCAAACCCGGCAATTATCCCGGTCTACCCCTGGATAGTTCAGGTTTCAACCCAGATTGCTGGCTTTGCACTGACTGGAAAATGGTCATGGCACAGAGTTACTGTTGAGGGTGTGGGCAACATCTTGTGGGGACACGACTGGGGCATGGGGCAAGCCCATGTACCGGTTCCTCCGGTACTTGCTTCGCCTTCAATTGTGATGAGGGTCTTGGGTTCATCCACAAAGTATTGGCTTCCCACCTTTTCGGTCAGAGAACCTGTGGACGGCTCAGTACCAGGAGGGGACACCCCAATGGCGGTCTCCACTCCCGCATGGATCACCTCCACACAAAACTGCCAGGACATCAGCGGATGGCCGTTTGTGGGACCAACCACATTCTGCTTTCAGATGGTCAGTTCAAAGCACGTTGCCTTTACTTTTGCTGACCTGGGCGCAGGTGCTATAGGAATGGCAGGAGATGCAGTAGGAGCCCTTGTGGGAAGAGCAATCGGCGGGGCACCCAAAATGCAGGACGTGATTGCAGGGGCTGCCGCAGGCGCATTAATAGGCCAATTGATGGCTCGGCTACCCCCGCCACCTGGCGGAACTTCTCTTTGGCAGGGCCTTCTTGGAGGAGCGGCAATGCTTGGCCTTGGTGACGCAGGTGGTGGCACTGGAAATGCTGTTGCTGCGCTGGTTGCCCCGTTTATATCGCAAGGGGCAGGCTCTGCCTCCAACAGAGTGGCTTCAGGCCCCACTTATCAACGAGGGCTGGATGGTCCGACTGTGGATTCAAGAACAGGTCGGCCTGTATCTGAAGACTAGGTCGGGTATTTACCCTTAGATAATATTTGGCAGCCATGGATTGGTCCCTGGAAAAGTGGCATAAAATTACTCAGGTAATTACAGAAAATTCATGTGACCCAAGATCCGGGGCAGGAGTCTTCGGTCATTCACGTAAACCCTTACGCCCACCCTGTAATAGGTCGAAAACCCTAAAGGACTCAATCCCACGTATAATTTGTATTTACCCTCACGTGGGGGAGTGAATGTGAAAGACCTGGAGCCCTTATGTGACACATACTCTGTATTTTCGTACAATACCTTACCCTTTGAATCCAATAATCCAATAATCGGATCTGCAGTTTTTGTTTCTTATCGGTCCGAATCTGGATTAGGTGGGCCTTGGAGGCATTCTTTACTGTGAACTCCACAAATTTGCTTGATCCCGCAACCGCAAGCCTCTGGTGAGCCACAAGATCTCCCTTAAGCCAAAATT
>QMLZ01000178.1 GCA_003646995.1 Deltaproteobacteria bacterium
GATTTTTCATAAGCTCAAATAGGCGCCCCCACCATCGCTCCTGTATTGCGTCGAAGAGATCTTCCTTGCTGGCGAAATAGTGATAGACCAGCCCATAAGAGGTACCAGCCTCAGCAGCAATATCGGCCATCCGGGCCTTATGAAAGCCCCGCTTTTTTATCACCTTTAGTGCTGCTCGGAATATTGCTTCCTGCTTGGATTCTTTTTGGCTTCCTCGTGCCATGATGATTTCCTATTATGATAGATTGATTGATATGTCAATCAAGAAAATCCAATATTACCGATCTCCTTGGAATTCCTTCTCAGTTTTAGTCAACAAAGCGGCAATAGGAGCCCTCTGTTGCGGGAATTCTGCTTTGAGCCTTTCGCAGACAAGGACTGAAACATAGGCTCAGAACTTTTCAAATTGACAAGTGATAGTAAAAAGGATAAACTAAGTTCAATAAACTAAGCTCATAAAGGTGCTCCATGGAAATCATCAATATTCACGAAGCCAAGACCCATCTGTCTCGGCTCGTGGAACAGGCAGCAAAAGGTAGGGCATTCATCATTGCAAAGGCGGGAAAACCCATGGTGAAGGTTGTGCCCTTATCTGAAGAAGAACAGGGCAGAGACACGAAACTAGGGTTCATGGCAGGTGAAATTTCAGTCCCCGAAAATTTTGATACCATGGGGGCAACTGAAATTGAATCCCTTTTCCATAAGAGCGAAGATTCATGAAACTACTGCTGGACACTCATATCCTTTTATGGGCCGCAGGGCAGCCGGAGAGGCTTTCAGAATCAGCACGCACCCTTTTGACTTCGCCTGAGAACACCCTTTTCTTCAGTGCGGCCAGCCTCTGGGAGATTGTCATAAAACTGGGCCTAGGGCGTAGAGATTTAAAGGTTGACCCATACCGGCTGAGAAAGGAGTTGGTAGCCCACGGGTATGCCGAGCTTCCTGTAACGGCTGAGCACGCTTTAGAGCTCCAATCTTTGCCCTCGATCCATAAGGACCCTTTTGATCGGATACTTTTGGCCCAGGCCCGTTCAGAAGGGTTATTGCTTGTCACAGCAGACTCAGCAGTGGCTGAATATGGAGAGCCTACTATTTTTGTGCGCTGATAAGGGCTCAGATTAGGCGCGAATGCTGACCAACTTGCCTTAGGATGATATGTGATAAGAAGGTGAGGAGACCTCCTCACCTTTTTGCTGCAAGCTGACTCATCAGCTTTTTATGGAAGACCGCCATCTTCGCAATCCTGCAACGCCGGCCAAGCCTGAAACAAGGAGCCAGGCTGATGGTGGAACGGGTACTGCCGAAAGGGTGATGTTGTCAAAATACGTATTTCCTACTCTCCAATCGCTCAGCCAATATTCTTCAAGCATTAAATGGATCCTATCTTGAGCCGTAAGTGGAATTTCCATGTGCTCCCACTTCCAGATATCAGGAAGATTTATTGCGTAATCCAATGCAATTCGACCAAGGAATCGCATTCAGTTCTGCAATACAATCCTAATTCCTGCATCGAGGATCTAATACTTATGGAGGCCGCAATGCACAGGGTGGTACATAATGCATATGAATAGGGCTGAAAGGAGAGCCTACACAAAAAAGTGAAATTCTTTGATTCAATCCGGCCACTAGGCCAATCCCAAAAATCCTGTGCTGCTATCAACAAAAATATGAAATTTACCCAGTATTACGAGGGGGTTAAAGCTAAAGCCAGTTACGTCCAAGATCTCTTCTGCTAAACCAGGGCTGCAGTTTGGAGCGGGCAAGCGTTAGATTGACATAAGCCCTCTGAGATGACCGTATACTTGAATTAGAAAATTCCCGTCTTGCCCTTGATTTGTATATTAAATACTAAGCCACAGTATATATTGGGGTTTTTTGAGAGTTAAGATTCTTCACAATCCTAAACCCAAACATCAAAATAAATGAAAGCGTATCTGGCTTATATCGTAGAGGTCTAATACCTTTTCATCGCATCTTCCGCACTCTCTAAAAGCCGCCCATAGCACATCTGTTTATGGTTTACCTTACATCATTGCGCCCTCCGTTTTTTCAAGATTGGAAAAGAGATAAGAGCGCTCGCCAGAAGCAGCAATGATGGTGGTAGCGGGACTTCTGCGGTGCCCGGAAGCACTATAAGGCCGTGACTTCCGGACTCGTTAGAATACCATCCTACTATCTGACCCATGTCATTGATGCCGTATAGTCGTGTGAGGTCAGCTCCCGGATACTTGAGTGTTTGAAATTCTCCCGTCCGAGGGTCATATAGAATACCGTTGTCACCCGACCAGCCTACTATTTGCCCAGAAGTGTTAATATCACACAATGTCGCCCTAAACCAATCATGTTCAACGGGCTGAAATTGTTGGTTACCAGTATTGTAAAGGAGTCCGTGCCAGTTTCCGTTCCAGTCTTGGTACTCTCCGATCATCTGCCCGAGATCGTTTATACCATGGAAATAAGTATGACGAGCTTCCGTATAATGAATATCCTGACAGCTATTCTTGTTTAAATCGCAGACTACTCCGTGTATGTGAGTTGAATAATAATAATATGAATGGTACCCGGCAATATAACCGGAGTCGTTTATGCCCTCATACACAGTAGTGTGACCTTGGTATAGTGGGAGGCCTTGTAAGCCATTTTTCTCGAATAGAAAAGGGCTATCGCCAGAACCGTCCCTATGGATGCCAACAACTTGCCCAAGGTCATTTATATCATAGAGTATAGTCTGGGAAGTCTCACTATAATCAATCCTCAGAAATTCTCCTTTTGGCCAATCATAAAGGAGGCCATGACTAGTACTATCAGTATCGTCATAGTAACCCACGATCTGACCACTGTCGTTTATGCCTTGAAAAAAGGTGTTTATGGCAGAAGGATAGTCTACAGTAATATACGTGTATGCAGAGACACTACCTATGTTGCAAATGAAAACTAAGACCAGGATAACACTAAAAACAAAGGAAAGCATCCTCGAAAAATGTTCTATTCTAGCCTTCTTGCCCATCGTTCCTCCTCCGTAAAACTATCGTTCCCACAGACACCTATTTAAGATGGGGCCTTCACCAAGGTGTTTTTTTGCCAAATTACAGAAGCAGCACTTCTTCGCAGAAGTTTCTGGCCGCCAATGAGAATTATTATGTTTAAGACTGATCTCATAGTATGGGCACAAGACGAAATAGCATTCAGCCCTCACAATTTTTGGTCGAAATCTTATCACCACACTTGGTGTTCTTTAAGTATTCCTTTTCCTATGCACGGCGATCAAACCACCTACTCCACTAAGCAGCAAGATAGAGCTCGGCACAATTGGAACAGGTGTTGAATTTAGCGCGCCGACGACAGCCAAAGTGGGTACGGTATTATATGGGGGTGTCCTTAGATCTAACCTTACGGTAACAGATCCTATCACGGCTCCTGAAAACAAATTCCACTCACTAAGATCAATCAGAGCTGCATTTACATTCACATTTCTATGATCTATGCCTACTCTATATCCCGTGTAGGTTGTATTAAATGTCTTATAAGTAGTGCCTATCATCACATCAAACCTATCGTTTGTACCTAGCTCAAACAATGCGAGGTCTGGTCCGGGCCCATTTATGAGTTTGTTATCAAGAAAATCTATTTGCATAAAAACTCCGGGCGAGCCTACAGTGTTACAGTAAAGGTAGGTAGACAAATCGGCATCCGTTACTACTTCGGACTGGCTACCCCCAACCGAAGTGACATAGTTAGTGTGATCGGAACCAACGTAAGGGTAAAAAATTTTGTCAGCAAATGCATTGTCATCAAACCAGAGACCTGCAACAAACGTTGCAGAATTAGCACTTGCGACCAAACTCACGACCAATATCGTTGCGGAGATAAGTATCATTAGCTTTTTCATCTTTTCCCCCCTCTATTCAGGAGCCTTAAAATTGCATACCAAGAATAAAACTAGTATCCTCTCCTTTTAAGATTCATTAACTCGATTTTTGGGTGGTATACATGGCAATCCGCATGCCATCGGACGAAACCACTGCCTAAATGAGGGCATCCCTCTGTAATTTCAGCATAAAGGCACAGCCCAATAACCAAATAGAGGATTTGCTGGTAGCCTCGTCTGATTCAAATGCACCATTCTTGCACCATCTGATGATTCATATGGAGCAATACTAAACACATGTAGCTTGAGATGCGAGGTTAAGGAAATAGGAAATGGCAGGCCAGTGGATGGAATCCCTTCACAGCAGTGTGGAATAAGAACGCACTCGGTCAGACAAGACACAATCGGTTTATGGAATTTAAAAAAAATGCTAATAATATTAGGTCAGGTTATTTCTTAGGAAACCAAAATCCTTTGCAGAATAGGTGCTTGTGAGATCGTCTGAACTTTCACTACGCAAAAGATCAGGAACAGCTACTGACCATGAGCAAAAGCAGTTTTTGGTGAAGCTCGCTGTATTTGCTTTTGCCCTCTTACCCTTTTTATGGGCAGGGTTTATTACATTCCAAATACACAAGCGAGGTGATGCGGGATTTTCTTATGAGCTTGGTTGGAAATCCCTTAAAATAATGCGGGTATACGAGAGCTTAAATCCGGTATGTGAGGGCGATGATATAAAACTTGTTGACCATCATACTATCAATGAGGTGCTTGGCTTTTATATCAGTCGCCTAAAAGAACCGTACGAGGGAGTTGTTACCATAGGACGGGAGGGCAAGCAGTTATCCTTTAGACTCTCATACAGGAGTCTTTCCTGGGGAGCTTATCTCAAGGCTTGCTGGCCTTTTATCTTGCTGGCCTTTTTACTAACGGTAATTGGCCTCATAGCCTACGTAAGGTCTTCTCCTGACCAGCCATCGGGATTATTTCTTGCGTGCTACGTAATTTTTGCCATAAACATAACGAATGAGATAGGTTTCAATTTTGGAATCCAGCCGCCATACCTCATTTCACTAATATTTATTGTCGCTACATTAAGCAACTGGCTAGGCTTTAGCCTCTGGACGCACTTTATTGTTCGCTTTCCCACAGAACAGCAACTATTTGAGGATAACTCACTTGTTCTATCTGCAATTTATCTTCTGCCCCCTGCTGTAAGCATTCTTGGCGCGTTTTATCTCGCCAGAGGAGAGGCAGATTTTTTCATCTGGCTCCAAAGAACTCGTTTTTGGCACATTCCACCAATAATAGGTTTTACCGCATATAGGAACTGGACAACATTCACGAGGACCAAACATCCCTATGTCAAGAATCAGCTAAAATGGATCCTGCTCGGCGGTTTCGTTGGAATTACACCTTATTTATTTTTCTATCTTCTACCTCACTTATTTTTCGGATATCCCATTATTACTTTCAAGACAGCTATGGCTTTTGCAGCCCTTATTCCCATTTCTTTTTTGCTGGCCATTCTCCGCTACCGCCTGATGCACATAGATGAAATTATAAGTACCAGTGTTGCTTACAGCATTTTGCTGACAGCCCTGTTTCTCTCATACACCGGAATACTAGTGATATTAAAACAATCCCTGTGGGGAAATAAAGTATTAACAGAAGGTTCTTTTGTGGCCTACCTGGTAATCGTGGCAATCCTGTTTGATCCAGCCAAGAACCGAATCAAGTTGATCATAGACAAGGCTTTTTTCAGAGACAAGCTAAACTACAGGAAGCTATTACACCATTACAGTCAAAAGGTGGCTACCACATTGGAGCTTTCTGAGTTAATTGACCTCCTTATTCAAAAAATTCCAACAGATTTCCGGATATCCAGGGCCTCTGTAATGATCCTGGAGGGACGACGAAGCCGTCTCTATCCTCAACACCTCCGCTTCGGGAGCGCCCCATGGTCTCGAAGTGCCCTGGTAGAGGCATTGAATAATGAAAAGACAAATTACATCATATGTGAACCAGAAAAGATCGATGATTTTAGACTGGCCAGGGAAATGGAGGAAATTCTTGAAGCAGGATATGTAGTTGTTCTTTCGCTCAAAGGGAGCAAATCTTTTCTTGGCATGTATTTTTTGGGGCCCAAGCTAGGTGGATCACTTTACACATCAGCAGATATCCAGGTATTGACAACATTGGCACTGAACGTATCGTTTGCCATGGAGAATGCCCTTATGTATGAATCACTACAAAAGAGCAAGCGACAGCTTCAAGAGATATATTCACAATTACTGCAATCAGAACAGATGGCTCGCATCGGAGAGATAGCATCTGTTGTCGCCCATGAAATCCGGAACCCTCTCGGAATCATACGAAGCTCTGCACAGTATCTGACAGAAGATATGGAATCAAACGCATCTA
>QMLZ01000179.1 GCA_003646995.1 Deltaproteobacteria bacterium
CATCACATCTCACGGGCAGGTATCTTCAGTTTCAGGTTCTTCCTTTCTCATTTGCCGGATTTTGAAAGGCAAAGGATTTTCTTTTGGATGAAATGATCGGGCTCAAGGAAAAAAGAAGGCATGCTCCTGAGCTATTTGGATGACTATATGCTCACCGGTGGATTTCCCGAAGTGGTGGTCAAGGGTGTCGATCAGCAAGGGTATCTTAAGACGTTATTTGATGGCATTCTGTTCAAGGATATTGTTAAACGATACAAGGTCAGGCAACCACAAAGACTTTATGACATAGGGCTGTACCTGCTTGCGAATCACTCAAATGAATTTTCCCTTACCAGACTCAAGAACATCCTTTGAAATGGATTCCGACCCGCAAACAGAAAAGCGTGAAATAGGCACTCTTCTAAAGGCCGCAAAGGAGCTGGGCTGTTTTGCTCAGGGACATCAGTGGACCGCGGCATAATTTCGCATTCCCCTGGCAAAGGGACATCCATTACCGTAGCCCGGAAGCCTTCTGAAGGATATAGATCGCTTCTTGCAGTCCCACCTTGGCGTCTCCGTTTACGTCCGCATGAGATATCGCATAATCCGGGCGGATGGCAGATGGGCTTATATCGGAAATTATCTGCAACGATAAAATGGCATCCTTCAGGTCCACATATCCATCCCTGTTCAAATCCGCCCTGTTCGTGATCCATCTGAACCACTTGGCCACTACTTTTTCCGCTGGTTTGGAGCGGATGGAAGGGGCCTTGTCTATTGAATCCCAGTAATTGTAGTTAAAACTATATGCTCCAGCTAGCCAGTCACGTACGGAGGGAAAAGCAGCCCATAAATGCTCCCTTTGTGATGGCGCAGGGTTATCCTTTCCTTACCTTCAGGGATTAATCCGCCATACTTAAGGCCGATTAATTTCTCATTCTTTCTGGGAAAAACAACCGGATTCGAACCGGCGCAATCTGAAAGCTATGCGCTACTATTCTCCGTATTCTGCAAAATCCATTCACTCCAGTTCCTGATTCAGCTTTTTAAGTAATTTCTCAATATCTCTTTTAGTGATATCTGTTTTGTCTCCCTTAAAATATGCTGCCAAGAGATACACTCTGAACTCTTCTGATTTCCAGAAGTAAATCAATCGGAAACCACCCCTTTTCCCCTTCTTTACATCCGAACTTGAGGCCCTTACTTTCCATATCTCTTTATTCCAACCAGGGATCGGATCTCCAATTGTTGGGTCTTCTTCTAAGACCTGGATTATGCTGAAGAGGTCATCTTTGACCCTGCGAAACTTCTTCTTCAGGATTTTTATGGACTTTTGGAAGGTTTCAGTTAAATAGGCCTCATAGCTCATCCCATACTTCCTTCCAGGGCTTGATTCTCTCTAACTTGACTTCATCTAATCCTTTTTTGACTAATTTTTTAAACTCTTCTGACTGAGAAAGTATTTTTGTCTCCCTGTGGTCTTCAACTTCATCTAGAATAGCAAGGATCTTTTTGTAACTCTCTATAGAAAGAATAACAGCAGTTGGATTACCTTTCTCATCGACTATATATTGTTCATTAGCCGAAGTACCCATTGTATAATTCTCCTTTCAGCATAAACTCAATCGAAAGCACAAAAGCTCTTTTTTGGGGATCATCTGAGTCAACAACCAAGAATCTTCTGATCTGGCGGCTGTTCATGTTCGCAAATAAACGGAATAGGGGACGTTGTTAACAAATTAATTTATATCGAAGGCTTTGATCATCGTCAACTATTTTCTTGCCTCTCTCAACACATTTACTCACTCCCGGACCGCTTCGATTCAGAAGTCGGCCTATTTCTACCCTTCGATAACCCATCTCTCTCACGGCCAAATACGACACAATAGAGCGGGCCTTGCTGACTTTTACCCTTCTACTTGATGACAAAAGCTCCTTTGACTCCATTCCCATCTCTATTGACACTTTTTGAAATGATGCGTCTAACGTCAAGTTATTTGTTATTTTTTGTTCAAGTTCATCGGCCCGTTCCAGGACCCTTTCCACAAAATCTCCACTGCCAAGTATTCTTTCATCCCCGTTCTCACGCTCTTGCTTCTTTCGACCAAGCGGGCCCCCTTTGTTACCCCCAGCACTTCGGATCAAACCGCCTTCTTGGAATTCAGGGCGTCTGCCCTGATCTGTTCCATTTTTGACAAACTGACGGTATCTTCTGCGAGCTACCTTCAGGATGTCGCCAAAGTGGAGGAGACGGTAGTGCTTTGTCACAGCAATTATTTCCACTTTGTCTTCAGGCAGGCAGATGAAGATGGCTCTGTATTTCTTGTCCGAACGGAAAGAATAGATCAGTCGGTGTTTTGGTTCCAACAATTCAGTATTTAGAGGAGGGAAGAAATAACATGCCAATTGGGTGAGCAATATGAATTTGCTCCTGTAAGAATTTCGGGTCAACTGGGTCACTACCTCTGCCATTTCCAAAGTGATCAGCAGGTTTTCAAAACCATAATTCAACATAGTCAACAACGTTGAATAATGTTTCGGTGAGTGTGTTGAGGGCAGGAGAGTCTGAGTTGTTCTGGATACCTTCAGCGACGATCAATGGCAGGGGCCTCACCTAAAGAAGCCCCCCATTTCTCAAAAAATCGCTGTTTCCGCTTCGTAACACCTGTAACTGCTCAATATTGCAATTTTTCACCAACTTCAGGGTTAATTTCTGGGCAGACTCCCGGTCTTGACATCAAATATATTCTGTGTATATTTCGTCTGCACAAATCCTCAGTTCCAAATGGGGTCTGTTGGGCGGTCCCCTCATAGGAAAATTTCTTGGGGGATGGGTTAATCATCTTTTAAAGCAAAGGAGGGAAACATGAAAGGAAAGGGAAGGTTATTGATAGTTTTCTTGGGCTTGATAGCAATCTCTGGCCTGTTGATACCTTCTGGGGCCTGGGCTGTGAAGGAAATCAAAATCGGTGTCATTTTTCCCCTTACGGGAGGAGCTGCGGCAGCCGGGCGAGAACTTCGGGCGGGAACTGAGCTGGCCGCAGAGATTGCGAATAAGGTTTATCCCGATCTTCCCATGGCCATGGCCCAAAATGCAGGAATAAAGAGCCTGGGGGGGGCCAAGATTAAGTTGATTTTCAAAGATCACGAGGGCAATCCCACCTTGGGCGCGGACTTGGCAAAGAAGCTGATCTTAGACGATAAGGTGGACGGAATCATGGGCTGCTACTTTAGTTCAGTGACCAAAACCGTGTCATCCGTTTGCGAGCAGTACGGGGTTCCCATGATCAACACTTCTTCCACCTCACCCGCACTTACCAAAAGGGGCTTTAAGTGGTTCTGGCGCACCACCCCTCATGACAAGTGGTTTACAAAAGACCTGTTCGAGTTCCTCAATGGCCTTACCGATGGTAAGGTAAGGGGGGTGAAAGCGGTTGCAAAGAAGGAAATCACGAATATCGCCTCTGCATGCGAAAAGACCGAGTGGGGTTCCCATGTATCACAATTGATTGCCCAACTTGCAAAAGAGTATGGCTTCAGGGTGCGAAAATCCATCCTTTACGCCGCGAAGTCAACGGACCTTTCAAGTGAGGTTCGTTCCCTGAAGGCCGCAAGGCCCGACGTAATGCTTTTTGCCTCTTATACCTCTGATGCCATTCTAATGGTCAAGACCCTCAAGGCCCAGAGGGCCCATCCCAAGATCATTTGGGGTCAGGATGCAGGATTCGAGAAACCCGAATTCCGCAAGACCCTTGGCGACAATATTGTCGGCATACTCACCCGGACGGTTTTCTTGCCCAAGGTTGTGGAGATAAAGAAACTGGCCGGACTTGTGAACGCGATGTACAAAGAGAAAACGGGCAATGACCTGGGAGGCGCCTCGGCAAGGGCCTTTACGGGGCTGCAGACCTGGGTTTACCTCCTGGAAAAGGCAGGATCTACAAAGCCTGCTGATATCCAGAGAGCAGCAAATACCATCTATATTCCCGGCAAAGAGCTGGTAGTACCTTGGAAGGGAATCAAGTTTTCCACCTCTGGCGACGAGATTGGACAAAATACTCTGGGCTCCGGCTTGATCGGCCAGTACCAGAAGCAAAAGGACGGAACAGTCGGCCTTGAGATTGTTTATCCCTTTGATGTCTCGTCAGCTGATATGATCTACCCGTTCCCTGGATACTAATCGTTAGGATTCACCCACCCGTGCCTTTGGCCGTTTGTGCCAGGCACGGGTGGTTTTATGCTATAGGTCTCAGGTAATCTATGGATATCCTAATTAGCTCCATAGCGGCAGGTGTGCTCATCGGCATGGTCCTGGCCTTGGTGGCCTTGGGGCTGACCATTATCTTCGGCGTCATGGACATAGTGAATTTTGCCCATGGCGAATTTTTGATGATAGGGATGTACACTGGCCTCCTTACTGCCAAGGCGGTTGGAATTGACCCATTGCTTGCGTTGCCTGTAGCCGCTGCCGTTGGATTCCTGCTGGGAGTCATTTGCTACTATGGATTTGTAAAGTTCCTTTTAAGGGGCCCTATGGTGGCACAGTTGCTTGGCACCTTTGGCCTGATGCTTTTCTTGCGTAACCTGGCGCTCCTCATCTTTGGCTCTGAGGACAGGGCACTTCACCATGGATTGTTGGTGGGAAAAAGCTTTGACCTTGGAATGGGAGTCATTATCCCTGCCACGAAGCTGGCAGCCGCCGGCCTGTCAGTAATCGCGTTCTTGGCGGTATGGCTGCTGATGAACCGGACAAAGCTGGGAAAAGCTCTGACCGCCACATCCCTGAACTCCCAGGCAGCAAGGTACATGGGCATTGCCACAGAGCGGATGAACGCCCTTGCTTGGGGCATTGGTGGAGGATCTGTCACGGTGGCGGGGGCCTTAATCGTTAATTTTTGGTCGGTAAATCCTTTTGTGGGGCTTCTTTTTACCATGATTGCCTTTGCCATAGTGGCCCTGGGTGGATTCGGGAGTGTTCCAGGGGCACTTTTCGCAAGCATCGTGGTAGGCCTGATCATGGAGATCCCCGGAATATGGGACTTCTTAACGTACACGTTAAGCTGGGATTGGATGATAAATGTGCCGATGACCTCATTCAAGTATACCTTCGTGTACTTGGCATACTTCATCATCATGGTTATTAGGCCCAGCGGGTTGTTTGGGTGGAAGCATTAAAAAACGCACTTGACTTCTCAGATTTTCCCCGCATTGACCTTGTGGTTGCGGCATGCGGTGCAGCATTTATACTTGCCTTTCCCCTGTTCCCCCACTCATCCTTTGCCATGGCCACAATGATCCAGTTTCTCATGTTCTCCCTTTATGGCATGGGATGGAACACCATAGGTGGATACGGTGGTCAGGTAGATCTCGGAAAAGCCCAATACGTGGGAATAGGTGCCTATACCACAGCGGTCATGCTGATTCGATGGGATATCCCCTTCTGGGTTTCCATGCCCATAGGCATGAGCCTTGCCGTGGGATGGTCCTTCATAATCGGGTACCCTCTGTTCCGCCTAAAGGGACACTATTTTGCCATTGCCACCATCGCCACTTCGCTTGTGCTGCTGGACTTGTTCCAAGTATGGGAGTTTGTGGGGGCTGCCCGGGGACTGGAGATTTCACCTATCAAGTATTCGCCACCGGATTTTTTGAGGCTGATCTTCAAAGAGGATATCTACTATTACTATATTATAGCCGGATTCTTCTTCCTGGGCATTTTTTATATTAACTGGTTCCGCAACTCTCGTCTGGGTTTTCAGCTTCGCTGCATAAAAGATAACGAAGATGTGGCCAGATCATTGGGTATAAATGTGCACCGGGCCAAGATCAAGACCTATGCTATTGCCACTGCCTTTGTGAGCATGGTGGGCTCATTCCATGCGTGTTACATAAAGAACATCGAGCCAGAAGACACCATGAGCCTCGATATATCCATTTTGATCGCCCTTATGGCAATGCTCGGAGGAGCAGGCTCTCTGTGGGGACCCATCATAGGTGCGGCTGTATTGATTCCACTTAAGAGTTATCTTAAAGAATGGCTCGGAGCGCAGGCGGGTCTGCTGGGAATAGATCTCATCGTATATGCCCTCATCATTATGGTGATATCTGCGGTGGAGCCGAGGGGAATCTGGGGCGTGATTGAAAGAATAAGGAGAAGAAGAAATTGAGGCTGCTCGAAGTATATAACCTTATCAAATACTTCGGTGGGCTTTGTGCGAATGCCGATATCTCTTTTAGCCTGGACAGAGGGGAACTCTTGGGCCTGATAGGACCCAATGGTGCCGGCAAGACGACATTATTTAA
>QMLZ01000180.1 GCA_003646995.1 Deltaproteobacteria bacterium
AGCCTCGCATCCATGTACTCCACCAGTGAAGGGGGCTGCATTTACCATAAGCCGCGCGACGATTAGCACATTTTCCTTCTTATTGAGATCAGAGGGGGAATATAAAGGCCACTCATTGAAATGTATTCTAGCCATTAATCACCTCCTAAGTTTTCATACAGGTTCCAATCAAATTCTATGTCACTTACGGGGGTAGGTTTCACCCAAGACGTGCCCTCCATGGCGCGCTAACGTTTCATTATTTCCATCTTCGATCAGAGTTGATCGAGCGTCTCTAAAAAGTTTTTCAATTATATATTCCTTTGTGAGGCCATTAGCTCCCCAGATCTGAATAGCATCGTGGGTATTTTGAAATGCTGCTTCGGTGCATTGAACCTTTGCCCAAAGGGAATATTCAACAAATGGGGGAGACATATTGAAGTTCAGCTCCATGGCCGAACGGGAGACTGCCCTGGAGGTTTCAACCCTGCCAAACAACTGGAATATGCGTTGTTTCATGGAATAATGCTCTATGAGTCGCTTTCCCCCTTGGACTCTGTCCCTCGAATAAGTGATAGCCTCTTCCATGGCCGCCCTGGCGAGACCTGTGGCCCAGGAGGCCATACAAAGGTTTGCTGATGCCAAGATAATGTCTAACATAGGAACGTAGAAGTCAGGCTGAACAATCATCCAACCCTTTGGAATTCGAACTTCATCGAAAAAGATCTCACCTTGATTGAGATCCCTTTGGCCGATTTTCTCCAAGGGTGCACCCCGTGAGACGCCATTTAGGTCAAGGGGAACAATACAAATTCCATTACCGGCGAATCCTTTTGAGGAATCTACCTGGCAATGAAGTAAAGCGTGAGTCGCAACAGTTCCACAAGAAACCCACGAGGATTTTTGGCCATTTATAACCCACTCATTTCCATCCAGCCGGGCCTGTACACTCCCTACCATCTGAGGAGAGGTGAAACACTCCTCTCCAACCGCAATTACATCAGAGCCATGATCAGGCTCAGTAATAGCCCAACACCCTCTAATACTCCCGTCCCGGCACTCGCAAAAAGGTTTGACAAAGGCGTCTACGAGCTCATCGTCTGCGGTCATACAGGCACAGTAAAAAGGGAAGCAGGCCACTATGAGAAATACCGATAGGCCAAAGCTGGCCCAGCCGAACTCCTCGAATATGAGGTGGGTCTGAAGTGGAGTCATTCCTTGACCGCCGTAAAATTCTGGCAGCAAGATGGTATGAAACCCCAATTTATAGGCGTGTTCCATAAAATCCCAAAGTGGGGAATTTTCAGCAATAACCTGATCCGCTGTCATCCTGTCCAATTCAATGGAGACCGGTCGCATAAGTTGTTCGGCAAATTCTCGAGCCGCTGCTCTTAGGTCACGGTCTTCTTTGGAAAGGTTAGTGTTGAGGTCAAAGTAATCCATAGGCCGCTCCTGAAGCGCTAAATATCGGTAGGGAGATTATACTGTTTGCAGTACTGGGGATAGAGTTCCTGACCCGGTTTTAGCAACGGAAGAATTTGTAGTACCTTATTGACAGGGCCCTTTGCCTTTATCTGACGCATTGCAAGGGCCTTTGGAATGTTGAGTTTCTTTAGCCAGTATTTGTGCACGGTGTCCCCTGACATCTTCATCGTTACAACAGGTGTTTTCTCTTTTGCCTCCTTCCCAAAGAGGGGGCCGTTTTCGTCCACGTACATAACAACATCAGGATCGTTAACCTCAAATAGTATTGTTATCCCACTTTCTTTCAGTTTCTTGCCAAACTCCGTCTCTTTAATCATCTTGGTCCAAAGTTCTCCAAAAAGCTTTTCTGCCGTTTCCTTGTCAAATATTGCCATTGTGGCACCTCCTTGTGTGTTTTTTCCTAAAGTTGATAAGGTTGGTTGCATTAAATCCGGAGCTGGCTACCCTAATTGAAAAGATCCAGATTAATCTAAATGTGTAACTGAGCGTTGTTTCAAAGAACAAATTCTTTAAGCCTGGCACAGTTCAAATATGGGCATAATTAGTTTATATCCGGACAGGTCAATCAGATAATCAGTTGTACTTTGCTGCTTTGGGCCTCTTGTATGAATGTGACCACTCCTGCGAAACTAAGGCCAATGAACTCTTCGGGCTTAAAGCCCAACATTTCTAGGGCCTTTGCTGCGACGTAAATCTGAATACCGAGCTCTTCAGCCATACTGATCATTTCCTCCAGAGAAGGGATATTCTTCTCGCTCATTAATGCCTTGAGGTCATGGGTATTGATCCTTGCAGGATTAGGCTCAGGCAATTTTATTTCGCTGGCTCCTTTGGGGAGCTTTTCACCAAGAGCTCTTCTTGCTCCAGGTATAACGCTCTGAGGCTTGTCATATATCTTGTCCTTATCTCTAAGCACTGCCACTGCCCAGAAAGTAAAATACATTACTACTTTCATACCCATGGCCGCCGCGGCTGTGGCAATGACAAAGGCGGATAAAACTCTATCTAGGTCACTGCTCAAAACAGCAATGGTAAGCTTGTCTTGAGGGAGGCGTCGCTCCAGATCTTGAATTTTAGCGCTTAATTGCTTGACTCGTTTTTCCAGGTCTTTCGCGTTCATTAATGATTCCCAATCCCGATATAATTATCTCTTAGGGCTCCATTACAGCAAGAGTCGTACCGTGGATAAAGAGTTGAGATTTTGTCATCATATCAACCACTTAAACAGATAGATTTGCCAGCCAGATATTTGGAGTGTCTTAATAAGAACCAAATGAGTTCAAATAAGGTCACCCGAGGATTGGATAAAATAGGGTAATGTGATACAAGAATAAAATCTTCAGTAAGGAGGAGCAATGTGGACGACACGGAGATAAAGCTATCAAAGGATCAGTGGAGATTTTTGGCTGTTCTGGATGCATTCCAAGTGCCAGTGCCAATCGAGATCGTTGGCGCCCTTGCCCCGCTGCTGCCAGGACCACTTATGGATTTGCTGGAAAAGGTGGAGCCATTGGAGTGGATCAGGAAGCCGAAGAAAGGGTTTTTCGCTATTGGGAAAAGACTGCCGGATCAGGCTAAAAGGTCTATTAAGAGCATAAACCGAAAAAACGCATTGTCAGGAATGGTTAGGCGGATATACGAACAAGGACTTGATCAAAGGCTTGATCCACTCGCAATGCTAACACTGCTGGACAAGGCTGGTAAAGAAAAGGAAGCAGCAGAATATGAGATTAGCATAGCACATGAGGCCGTAAAAGCTAACGATCTACAGCGAGGAAAGAGCTTTCTTGAGAAGGCTGTGAGGAGGCTTTATGGCAACTGGAAGGATGGTTCTGCTGCAAGGCTCTTTGTATCTGCGGCTCTTGAACTTTCAAATTTATGCTTTTCCTTAGGGGTTGGATTCCAAGAAATGGATAAGTTCCTAGTGAAAGCCCAAGAGATAGCTCGCTTTCTTGGAGACATGAGATCCCATGCATTGGCAAATCTACACTTGGGCCGGCTCTATTATTTTACTGATAGGCGTGATGATGCACTCCTGGCGCTATCTCTTGGGCATGAAGAAATAAGAGAACTGGGTGATGATGATATCCTAAGCCAGTCTGCAGTATTTCTCGGAATATTCTTCTTCATAAAAGGGCTATTTAAGGAGGCAATAAAGCATTTTGAAAAGGCTGAAAGGGCCCTTGAAGAAGGGAAAGCCAATATTTTGACTGCACCCACGGCACCTTTGTTTTTAGGTTATTGTGCTATGTACCTAGGCCAATTTCATAGAGCCATTGGGAGGCTAGATTATTACTGGCGTCTTGCCACTGATCAAGGCAATCCTGCTGTGGCCTCAACTATCCAATCTGCCCTGGGAACAGTTCTAGTGCTGATGAAAAAGTTTCGAGAGGCGTCAGTCCACTTACACCAAGCGCAAGACGAAGCGAGAAAATGTAACAATGCTATGGGGATGTACTTTGCAGGTGGTGGCCTCGCACTCTTGAATTTTGTGAACGGGAGAACGGAACACGCGTATGAAGTGCTGAGAGATACAATACAGCAAGGGGCCGGTGCTGGTCTTATTCGGCAATTTTCTTCACCTTGGATCCTAGAAATGATTTATGAGTTCCATAGGCTAGGATTTGATCCCCTTCCAGAATTTGAATTCTCAAATGTGATGAAGCGGGTTATGAAAGGGATTAATCTCCACCTGAGGGGAGTTGGAATGCGTCTGAGAGCCAGGGAAAAAATGACCCGAGGAGCAAATAAAGAAGATGTGAGGAAAGATCTTGCTGAAAGTGAACAGCTCTTAGAGTCCTCAGGTGATAGGATTGAGCAAGCAAAAACCGTTTTTGAAGCAGCGCGTCTGGCACTCATGGAGAAAGATAAATTTGAAGCCAAGAAACTAGTCAATAAGGCGAGACAGTTACTTGGAGGCTACATTGATGAGTTTTTTCCTAATGAATTTAAGACGTTTGTAGACAGCCAGGACCCCCGTTTAGATCCAGAAACCCGAAGACAAACGCTCATGCATTCTTTCCTGACTATGATCGAATCTCTATATCCTACAGAAAGTCGGCACGAGATTTTGGCAAAGATGCTCACTGCTACCAGCGCAATGTTCGGGGCAGAGCGAAGTGGGCTCTTTTGGTTTGAAAAGGGAAAATTTACAACAAGGCCAGAGTTACGAGTCGCTTGCAACCTAAGCCAGGAGGAGATTGCATCTGAGTCTTTCCGCTCCAGCATGAGCATGGTCTTAAAAGCTTACCGTACAAGAGAACCGCAAGTAGGCAGGCTTTGCCTTGCTGAACAAACTATTTCCAGGTCGAATAAAATTCGCTCCGCACTCTGTATACCTATTGAGGCACAAGACACCGTTTACGGAGTATTGTATTATGACAACTCATATCTTGACGATGCCTTTGACTTCCTCGATCCGTCTACTATTAAACATATGGCAAGACACACCAACCTGGTTGTGGAACGAAGATTCCACTACCTAAAGGTCAAGGAGGAACTGGATCTATTATCCTCGGAGAAGTCTATTCAAATGGAAGAAGAGAAGGTCCGTATAATTGCTCAATCCAGCAATATGTTGAAGATCCTGGAACAAGTTGACCACATTGCTGAAACGGACTCCACTGTTCTCATAACCGGAGAAACTGGTACCGGCAAGGAGCTCCTGGCAAAAAGGATTCACCTCTTTAGTAGTCGGTGTAAGGGACCTTTTATAGTAGTGGATTCTACCACAATACCGGAGAGTCTTTTGGAGAGTGAGTTGTTCGGACATGAAAAAGGAGCCTTCACAGGTGCTCACAACCGAAAACTGGGCCGGATTGAGTTAGCCCATGGTGGCACCCTCTTTATGGATGAAGTGGGAGAGCTGTCTCCATCAGCTCAGGCTAAGCTGCTCAGGGCATTGCAGGAAAGAGAGTTCACCCGAGTGGGAGGCAGTCGGCTCATCAAATCAAATTTTCGGTTGGTTGCGGCTACTAATAGAGATTTGGCAAAAGAGGTTAAGAGAGGACGTTTCAGAGAAGACATCTATTTCCGGCTGAACGGGATACCAATCCATGTACCTCCCCTTAGAGAGCGTCTTGAAGATATCCCTGTGTTAGCAAGGTACTTTCTGGAGTACTATACAAAAAGATACAAACGCCCAGGGCTCAAGTTAAACTCTTCGCAAACCAAGAAATTGACACAGTACAAGTGGCCGGGCAACGTTCGAGAGTTACAAAATATCATTGAAAGAGCGGTATTATTATCGACCCACAACCAACTCCAGATAGAATTGCCCCCAGGTATTGATAATTATTCTGATAATCCTTTTTCCGACTTGCCTACTCTTGATGAAGTCCAACGGCGTTATATCAAATATGTGATTGCTAGAACTGGTGGCAAAATAGGTGGCCCTGGGGGAGCGGCAGAGATCCTGGGTATGAAACGCACTAGTCTGTATTCAAGAATGAGGCTTCTGAGGATGCACAGATGACAAATAGATTGAAAAAGTTAGATTTTATCGGACTCAGCTATTCCTTTCTATACAGGGCTAGGATGCCCTCCATTGGGCTGATATTGCTCATCAGTTTTAATCCTTCATATCGGGGTAGTACTTTGTTGACACCATAGAGCATGAAGATAGCTCCTGGTTTTGCTTTTGCTGAGATAAGGTGAGAGAACTCCTCATGCATGACAAGATAGGTGTAGAAAAGATCAAAATCGCTAAAACCAATGCCGGTTGTATCTTCTATTAGTCTGTGTACATTGCTGTCACAGGCATCCCCATGGAACAAGTGGATGTTAT
>QMLZ01000181.1 GCA_003646995.1 Deltaproteobacteria bacterium
CCGCCACCTTCTTTGGTTTCTAAAGATCATCCGCAAAGAGCGGCCTCACATTGTCCATGTTCATAGCCGGCGAGGGGCAGATCTTTGGGGAGGGGTGGCTGCCCGACTCACCAATACCAAGGCCATCATCACAAGGCGAGTTGACAACCCTGAAATCCCCCTCCTGGCGAGAACCAAGTATAGCCTTTTTGAAAAGGTAATTACCATTTCAGAAGGTATAAAGAGAATACTTTTATTAGAAGGTATCCCCTCGGAGAAAATTGTCTGCATCCATAGTGCAGTGGATGTTGAGAAATACTCAGGTCCCTGCAATAGGTCTTGGTTTTGCCGAGAGTTCTCAATTCCTCCAGACCACAAAACAGTTGGAATGATCGCTCAATTCATCCCACGGAAGGGTCATCGCTATCTCGTGGAAATCATACCCGAAATTCTCGCACTCTACCACAAGGTCCACTTCATCTTTTTCGGCAAAGGCCCGCTGAGGGAACATATCGAAAGATTATGTATTGACAAGGGGATAAGAAATAATGTTGTATTTCCTGGTTTTCGTGATGACCTCCATCGGATCCTTCCGTGCCTTGATATCCTAGTGCATCCTGCAACTATGGAAGGTTTGGGAGTGTCCCTTCTGGAGGGTTCGGCGGCAGGTATTCCAATCGTCGCTTTTAGTGCGGGAGGTATTCCAGAAGTGGTCATCCAAAACAAAAATGGTTTCCTAGTGACTCCGGGAGACACAGAGCATCTAGCGCACGCTATTATAGATATCCTAAAGGACCCCAGCCTAGCCAGAAGACTTGGCGCTTCAGGTAATAAACTGGTAAGGGAGTTCTTTTCAATAGATCGGATGGCATCCTCGTACATGGAAATTTACATAGCTCTTTCCAGCTAGGAATAAGAAGCCATTATTTATCTGCGCCTAAGAGAGGGCGGAGCAAAATTTGGTGAGGTTACGTCTTGAACAAGGTCCCCGCTTCATTAAACAAATCATTGAAGAGAAACCTAAGTTTGGCGCTTTTTTCTTGTGAGCTGAGTAGGCATACAGGGTGGGGTCGTTATACACTGGAAGTATGCTCTGCCCTTTATCGCCTTGGGATACGTTTCCAGCTCCACCTCCCTAAAAATCATGAGCTTGTGAAAAAGGTGGCTTTTAGTGAGTGTATCACATACGACCTTCCTCCCTTTTTCTTGTCAATAAAAGGAAAAATATTTAGGGGATTTTCTCTGTGGTATGCATCCCGCAGGATCCATGTACAAGAGAAGATTGTCCACAGCCTCGTGGAATTTCCCTACGGGCCGCTTGCGCGTTTTTGTTCCAAGAGATCTGGTCTCCCTTACGGAATAACATTACACGGAACTTATGCGGTAAAGCCCCTTGAGCGTGTCCCAGATAAATTGTTGTTTAGGTCAGCTTTAGCTAGGGCTAGATTTCTCATTTCCGTAAGCCGGTATACGGCTGAAAAGGTTCAAAACGCCTTTAAAACCGAGCTACCGGTGACCGTTATAAACAACGGGGTTAACCTATCCAGCTTTTGTAGTAATCCAGAATCACTTCTATCTGGTCCAGACCCTGCTTTTGACAAGAAAGAGAAAATTATTCTTTCGGTGGGAGCCCTAAAGCCACGAAAGGGATTGCCTACTCTCTTGCGAGCCTTCAAAAAGGTTTTGCAGGTTGATCAGAATTGTAGGTTGGTCATCATTGGTGCGGGAAAGCTTTCTTCCTATAAGGAATTTGCGCATAAACTGGGAGTCTTGGAAAAAGTTACATTTATGGGAAAGGTGTCAGACTCCGTTCTGAAGAAAGCCTATCAAAGATGTGACATTTTTGTGCTCCTTCCCGAAGAAGATTTTAAAGGGCAGTTCGAAGGATTCGGCCTTGTGTACTTGGAAGCCAATGCGTATGGGAAACCAGTAGTAGGAACTAAATCTGGGGGAGTGCCTGACGCAATAAAGGACGGTGTAACTGGTATACTTGTACCTCCAAATAACCATCAAAAGGCTTATGAAGCAATGGTCCGTCTGCTAAGAGACCCTGCGCTCAGAAAGCGTATGGGAGAAAAGGCAAAGAAATGGGCTCTTGGGCACGAATGGACGCTGGTCATTGACCAATATGTGCGCGTTTACCTAAACGCCCTCAAAGGAATCTGACAAGGTAAAATCTAGTGGCCTTGCTGGCTTCCACCCGAATCTAAGGGATTTATTCATTGAAAATATTCAAAAAGTAATTTATTAAAGCCTTCGCTCAGAGACAAGGATAGTGAATCAAATGGAACAAGGAAACATAACGGATAGACTTCGCTCGGGGGCAGAAATTTCTTTCTTAGTGTCCCTTTTTCTTTTTATCTCTATTTCGGCCGTTCAAAGAGGCGCCCTGACAACATTATTCCACCTTATGGTGGCCCTTTCATTGCTTTTTCCATTGATGAAAAATAGGAACCTCCCATGGCCTTTGATAAAACGGTTGAGCTATGGATTCCTTTTTTATGTGCTCAGTGCTGCTCTGAGTCTCATAAATACAAGCAACTGGCACACAGGGGACTGGTACTTCGGCAGGTATTACCGATTTCTCTTTGTCATTCCCGTGATCATTTTTGTGGCCAGAACCAGAGCTGCCGTGGAAAAGTGGGTAATAGGGGGGGCAGTTGTTAGCTCATTAACCATGGCATATTACTCCCTGCACCAAATGATCTTCTCCGGGGTGACAAGGGTGGGCCTTGCGGGCTACCTGAACCAAAACAGATACGGTGAAATCGGTTTTGTCAGTGCCCTTATCATACTGGTCGCCATATTGAGAGTTCCCATGAGGACCATGTTGAAGTTCACCTTGGTACTGCCCTTCGTTCTCGGCGTTTGCGGGGGCCTTTCTTCGGGATCCCGCGGCGCACTATTGGCCTTTGTGGCCACCGGCCTTTTCTTGGCCTGGAAGTGCACCGACACCGTTTCTTTCAAAAAAAGACTCCGGGCGGTAGGTGCCTCCGTCTTGATCTTGGCGGTTCTCATATCTTCTCTCGTCTACTTCTCCCCTTACTGGCGGAAGCAAATACCCAGGCTGGCCAACGAGCCTTTACAGTATCTTTCTGGCCATTATGATTTTGAGGCTTCTTCGGTGCATGTAAGGATGCATTTGGCCCAGGGGGGGCTTCTTATTTGGAAAAAGCATCCTTTTATCGGAACTGGGCTCGGAGATATTGAAAATGATATGAAAGAACTTGTGAAGGCCAAGAAGCTTCCAGGGAATTTAACTTGGAGCAGGCTGCACAATTCTTATATTGACGTCTTGGCGCGATCTGGCATCATTGGATTATTTGGGTTCTTGACGGGGGCTCTTTACATACCCTTTAGGACTTTCCTCACATGCTACAAAGAGACTGAAAAATCGTCCGAAAGAGCGTGGGCCTCTGTTTTAGGAATGGCATTGGTCTTTTTCTTCGCTGTGGACGGTGTAGCAAGTAGCTGCTTTTCCAATAAAGGCGTTTATGTCTATCTTGGCCTCCTTGGCCCTTTGTTGGGCCTCTCATTGAGGGAGAGACAAGTGGTGAAAATACTATCTCCAAACAGCGGTTGAGCGGGGGCGTCGATCAGAGTACTCTTTTGCTCCCTTCGGTGGCCTGATGACGGGCTAAATGTAAATGGAGTAGATTTATAAATTGGAGCCAACTGGAAAGAGACCTCGGATCGTATATATTGGAAGAACCCGGCTGCATCGGAACCGTGCAAATCTCATCCAGACTCTTCATACGGTCTCGGCTATGGATAGTCTGGGAGCTGCGGTCACACTTTTTCTTCCCCCTTGGAAAAAAGGAATCACGATACAGCAGAGATTGGACGAGCTGAGTATCACCACTCCCATTAGTGTCAAGCCTGCTCAATCATTGCATAGCCGCTGGAAAATATGGCCATTTATCAGACTCCATCGGTCCATACTCAAGGAGGCAGATGCTATCTACACCCGTTCTCCAGAAGTAAGCGTGGCATTGTCGCGCGCAGAGCTTGCCCATTACCTCGAACTTCATGAAATAAGAAGGCTCCAAGAGAAAAACCTGCTGCAACAGATCATTGACAATTACAACAAGGGATTTATCAAGTGGATTCTTCCTATCAGCACCTCTGCCGCAGAGGAACTCAAGAAGAGAGGTGCCAGAAAGGAAAGAATCTTGGTCAATCCATGTGGGGTCAATATAAAAGCATTCCAAAGCGTATCACCTCTGGATGTTTCCAGGCTCGCCTTTCCTAGAATCCTTCATGCGGGACGGATTGGAAGCAATCGAGGACTCGAAATCCTGAAAAGCATTGCAAGGGAAAACTTGGGAAAAGTCCTCCTCGTAGGGGAAAAAGACAAAGACTTCATCCCCAATAGATTTGTGAAACTCCTTTCCCCTGTTCCTCACAGAGACATCCCCAGGTTATACGATACCTCTGAAATAGTTCTCTTGCCTTACCAAAAAAACCTGGCAACTAGTAATGTTATGAGTCCTTTAAAGTTATTCGAAGCTATGGCTGCCGGCAGACCCGTCATTGCAAGCAACCTACCCTCATTAAGAGAAGTTTTGAAACACGAAGTGAACGCTCTGTTGGTAGAACCAGATAATATCCAGGAATGGATCACAGCAGTCAAGAGATTGAAGGCAGATACTCACCTAGCCATGAAGCTGGCACATGCCCTGCGTCAAGAAGCCCCAAAATTCAGCTGGGAGGTGAGGGCGCGGAAAATCATCTCACTCATCATATCTGAACTTTCTTCTTAGCTTCTGCAGGGAAATCAATTGCCATTTGATGACACATGTGTAGTATGTTAGTGGTATCGTCGAACTTCATCATTGTGCTAAAACCCCTGATACCCTTGTGGCTAATCAAACTCAAAAATACATTGCAATTATTTGGAGCTGGCTCTAGAGAGAAAGAAGCGGAGAGGGCCTTTTTGACTTTTTGCCATTTATCATCCATCAAAAGCGGCGCCTAGGTATCTCCGGGAGCAAAACTGACCCCTTCGGCTTGGAAACTTGAGAGCAATAGATGGTTAGCGTATTAGAAAATAGCAACAATAAATTGAGACCGGATATTTCTTTTTACGGATTTAGGGGTGGACCCGGAGGAATAAGCCTCACGTTGATAAGCCTAATGAATGAAATGGCATGTTTGGGTTACAGGATCCACCTCTTGTTACACAACACTAGGGTTCCCGAAAAAAAATATGTTCATCCATCCATAAGAACGGTCAAATTGCCCGATGGGGGGCTAATCAAACGCGCAAGGCATTTGTCTTACTACATTAAGGAATCCCAGCCAAAGGCAATGATCTCGGTCAGGGAGCCGGGAAACAGGGCGATAACATTAGCCAAGACTTTTTATAAGGCAAGATCCAAGGTGGTTTTCAGGGTAGGAATGCCCCTCACCACGGCATTGAAAAGGCGAGCGCTGGTAAAAAGGATGCTTCGGGCCGCATCAATCAGGTACTGCTACACACGGGCCGACATGATAATTGCAAATCATGTCAACGTTGCCGAAGACATTGCCCACAATACGGGAATCCCCATAGAAAACATTCCAGTCATCCCTAACGGAACCGTTTCAGCTTTTTTATATGAACAAGCAAAAGCAAATCCAGAACATCCTTGGTTAAACAGGAAGGAAGCTCCCGTCGTCTTGGGGATAGGAAGACTTGCCAGGCAGAAAGATTTTACAACCCTTATCAGGGCCTTCTGTGAACTCAAGAAAAAAATTAATGCCAGGCTTCTAATTCTAGGGGAAGGAAAGGAACGCATCTCACTGGCGGCCCTCATAGATCAGCTTGGCCTCACCGCCTCGGTAGATCTTTATGGTCATACGGACAACCCGTATGCTTTCCTTGCCAGAGCTGACCTTTTCGTGCTCTCATCTGTCTGGGAGGGTCTTCCTAACGCCCTTATAGAAGCCATGGCCCTTGGGATTTCATGTGTGGCTACAGATTGCAGAAGTGGGCCCCGCGAGATCCTAGAAAATGGTAAATACGGTCACCTGGTGCCTGTCGGCGACCACAGGACCATGGCGGATGCCATGTACCGTGCCCTCCTCCAGCCCCTTGATCCTGATTTCATCAGGTCCGGAGCATCCCGCTATGAAGCAGGCCTTTGCGCCCGAAGATACCTGGAGGCCTTGGATCTTGTCTAAGAAATTGGCTATATTCCTGGCCACCTCCGGTCACAGCGGTGTTGACAGGATAATGACCAACTTTATTCGGGAGCTGTCCCGTCG
>QMLZ01000182.1 GCA_003646995.1 Deltaproteobacteria bacterium
AAATTATCAGATAAGAGTCTCTTTCCATCGGATCTGACCACTGAAGATATTTCCACATTTCCTCCGCCAGGTTCACTAATCTTGACATAAAGAGGTCCTCCGGTTGGAGAAACTGCCACTGTAATTTCAGGATCCTGGTTTGAAGGAGCCCCTGTTGTTGTGGCGTCTTCGTCCCTATACGGGATTACTTGTTCATCGAGACCATCAGAGGAGTAAACTCGTATACTATCTCCATCGCGGGCCAGAAAATCCTTGATGTTATCCTTACCAGGCAGATCTATCAGTACATCTTTAATAAGAAGATGGGCATAAACATCTTGTATGAGGGAAGTAAGTTCGCCGCCAAGTTCATCGCTATGTGCAAATTCTGTCTCAAAGGATATGAATTGTCCCATGAGGCTAGATATCATCTTCCACCGCGCTATGCTGCAAGCCCCAGGATCAATATCACCAAAGTCAACCATGAGGGTGGGTTGTACAGGTTCATCATTAACCCAGCTATTAAGGATCTTAAAATCGATGAGAAGACCTTGTTCATTTTCCTTTATGATAGGCTGCCCAGATTCAATTACCAAGTTCTTTACACCTCCGTACCCTGTATTTTTTATTCGAACTCCTATGTCATAGGGGATGGGCGCTTCTGTTTCCATGGTAAAGGGATCATCTCCATAGACAAACTCCGGATAAAAGTAGTCAAGGACCAGCACAGGCTGAGGTCTCACAACAATTATGTCTGGCGCAACCTCTGTAACTTGTTCTTCTCCCTTTAGCTCGTATTCGAGGGTAGCACTCACATAATACACCTGACCAGCAGGGTCTGTCCCTCCAGCTCCTGGCGAAGGGATGATCAGCCAATGAATCTCAGCGGAAGTGTCAGGCTCTACGGTTCCGCTTCCATCGATCGCAGCTATGTTGTTTAGACCGAAAACCTGTATTGAGAAGGATGAGGATGCATCATTTTTTTCTGAATCCTGAATGTTCACAGTAGCTTCAACATTGTTAAGAGGTATCCCAACGAGGCCGTTGTTTATTGTCATCCGAGCATCAAATGCAACCCTCTCGAAGGTCAGTTCCTGTTCAATCTCAATCTTTACAGTCGCACAGATGGCCTCTACTGCTTCGGATTTTTTTGGACTGATAAACCATGGCATAAGTCCTAACAAAAGATATATTGCCAAAGACATGATCCTTTTCATCCCACTATCCTCTCTTCTATTTTAATAGCATTTGAGCAAAGATGGATTTGCTCTTTTTGACGTTGTGTCGGGTGCCTATTCCCATATGATTTTCAGGTTTTTTGGTTCATTTTCAAACTTGTACCTTTTGAAAAGTCCCACTGGATTTGCAATCCGTGAGGAGCATACTTCAAATGCAATGTAGCTGCTGCCGTCTCGGTCAAAAACTCTTTTTGCAGGGTCCGCAATATGCCAAGCACCTTCATAGTAAAACTCAGCCCAATTGTGGTAGAAGGCAGAGGTAAGCCTAGCGCATTCGTCACAAAGATATCCCCCCATAACCCTACTGGGTATATTATTTATCCTGCAGAGGGCAGCAAAAAGACATGCTAGTTCAGTACAATCGCCTTTTCTTGCTTTAAGTGTAGCCGAAGCTCCAGTAACCTTTTGCTTGTATCCACTGTAGGCAACATTGTCTCTCACCCACCTGTAGGTTGCGAAAGCACTGTGGTAAACGTTATGCCGCTTCAGTTGTCTCCCAAGGGTTCTCAGATGAGCATCATTTGTATCCATATAACTTTCTGCCCCTAGATAGGTATTCAGATCATGCTCACACAAGTCCAAGGGCAACTTGTTTATACTAAGAGTGAAATAGAGTCGGATGCCCTTTCTCTCAAATGGTTTGATTGACAGGGTATGGAACTTAATCCAAGCTGCTTCCTTTGTAGTACAGATTTCCGATATGGGGAATTTAGGACGAATTTCTATCTTTTCCAATGTTTGAAAGCTTGTTTTGCTTAAAGGAATCCGTACTGTGATGACGTGATCTTTTAATGTCGTCTTGTTCTGATTTTCCAAGTACATAACCATGACCACAGATCTCTTAATGGAGAAGGAAGGGGCCGCGTGGGGTTCTATCATCTTCACGGGCTTCATTTGGGAGCTTAGAGCAAATGAAGGCGCAAAAGCGGTAGTCATGAGGCTCACCCAAAGCACAAAAGAGGCCCCTTCTCTTACTGACCATATTAGTTGCAACATCTGACGAATTCGGTCTTGACAATGGTTTTGCACTCGTAAAAGATTCCAGCAGAAACAGAACATCCAAGATCAAGTCCGCCTATTGAAGATCCAGTAGAAATACTACCAGAGGAGAAATCATAGCTTCCTCCGAGTGAAAGAGGTCCAATTCCCCCTGATAAAGCGCCATAATATGTACAACCAGTTGCAGGGGGGCACTGGTTGGAACTGTCGGGTGTGAAACTTATTCCCACACTGGTCCCAAGGATATAGCCAGCCCCTATCTTGGCAGAGGCAATCCAATATCGATTGTAATAGTTTCCTGCGCAGCAATAGACTACAGTAAGGCCAACACCGCCTCCCGCAGGGCCCAGACCTACATCAATGCCCAGACTCGCACTAACACCTTCTCCTGTCACATCTGTGTATCTAAGCGGATTATCATTCGCATATAAGTATAAGTTCAGTCCGCCAGACAACCGCGTTGGATCTTCACTAATATAGCGGCCAATTTCTGGATCATAGTAGCGTCTGAGGTTATAATGGAGTCCTGTTTCTAAGTCATAATACTGACCAGGCAGCCTAATATTGTTTTCAATGCTTGAATCAGGATTTATATTGCACTTCCCGTACGATTCGCAGTTTGCTGACCAAACTATTTCACCAGCCTTAGAAAAGAGTTGAATAGGAGTGCCAAGCGGGCTGTTGTGGTAGAAGTAGCAATCACCACCAACTATCATTGCCACAGGATTCGTTGTCCAGAAGGAGTCGGGCTCATATACATATGCCTTCTGCAAATTTCCGGACCCATCAAATTCTCCGATAAGGCCTTCGTCAGAATACAAATAATATGTGACCTTGCCCCCTGTTTCCTTTTTCAATCGGCGACCAAAGGGATCGTAGTAATATCTGGCAACTATGTTGTTATTGCCATCCTTGACTTCGACGAGATTGTTCTGGATGTCATAGATGAATTGAAAAACAACGTTGCTCCCAACTTTTTTTTCAATAATAGAGCCATTGGCATCATAAGAGAAACTAACGTTTCCATAAGAGACCAATTGATTATTGCTGTTGTATTCCCACTGGGAAGGGAAATTGTGATCTGTAAGACGGTTTCCCGCAGGGTCATAAGTATAGTTCTCATTACCGTTTTCAGATTTTATGGCTTGTAAAAGCCTTTTGAGATTGTCGTACTTATACGTAGTTGTCTTGTTATCCATTGTGAAAGTATCTACGTTTCCCAGTTCGTCATAGGTATATTCATACTCAGCGAAGATCCCCGAACCGACTCGCCGCAAGACTGATCTGGTTACCCTCATGAGTCCATCATAAGTCAAGATTTCTTCAATTCCATCTGGGAAGACTTTTCTTTGAGGTTTGTTCCAGAGATAGTCAGAATAACTGATCGTTCCGTAGTTTTTTATTTCGATGGCAATTAGATTATTGGCCTGGTCATATGAATATCTGAAAGTTTGGTGTGCGCCAGAAGCGTCTACAATTGTCAATGATTTTTTCTTTCCATTTTTAAAGTATTCATAATAGTAACTCAGCGAAAAGTCGCCGTAGTTCACGGTTTCGCTTGCCTTTCTAGACAAAGAATCATAACCATATTGGGCCGAAGTAGTACCATCATCATAACCTGTAATAATTCCCACCTGATTATGAGTAATTGTTGTTTCTTTCTTTAGTGTTTGTAGGCTGTCATATTCTTGGATTTTCGCCAGACGATTTGCTGGGTCATAGCTAAGAGAGATTTTTGCTCCATTTGGGAATACCTTTTCGATGAGATTGCCCATTTGGCCATAGGAATAGGTTGTCTCTTGACCCATAGGTCTCTTTTCCTTTATGATTCGATCAATTGTGTCGTATTCCATTGATGTGGTATTGCCATTGCTGTCAGTAGCTGTCTCCATGTCTCCACGCCAGTTGTAAGAGAACTCGTTCCAATATCCTGAATCATCTGTTACTCTCAACACCCTGTTGAATACGTCATATTGAAGGATAGTATTGTGTCCTTTGTTATCTTTAATAGTTATGGTCCTATTTGGTAGATCATACTCATAGTAAGTGTCGATTACATTGTTATCATACCTTATCCTATCAAGGATTTTCCGTCCCCTGGGGTCGTATTCTCTATGTACAGCATATGTTGGGTAGATGATTTCCGTGAAAAGACTTCTACCGCCTCCTATCCCACAATAAATACATTGACCATCATAGTTTTCAGTATAGTTATACAAGGTCTCATTTGAATTTCCATCTATGCTTTTGATCAAGCGACCGGCATTATCGTATTGGTAGATAATGGTTTTACCCTCTTGGTCAATGAATTTGGTCCTGTGCCCATCCAAATCATATTCGTATTTCTTACTGCTTCCATCGGGCGCCAAGACCTCTATGAGGCGGTTATGAGCATCGTAGCGCAACTCAAATTTACGACCAGCAGGCTCACTTTCATCTGGGAATATTACCGAGGTAAGGTTACCAACTGCGTCATATTCAAATGAAGTCTTTTCACCAAGGGGGTTTTCCCTAGAAACTATCCTTCCTTTTTCATCGAACACTTGTATCCATTCGCGATTTGTCGCGTCTGTTATGGTGGTGGGGTTACCCATTTCATCATATGATGCCCCCACTTCATTTCCCTCTGGATCGATCCTTCTTACCCTGTTTCCATATTCATCGTACTCATAGGTCAAGGTTTCTTTGACTGAATTTGGGCCGATTCTGCTCAATGTCAAAAGATTCCCGTGGTCATCATACGTGAACTGGATAATCATTGGTTGCTGGTTCTCATTACCGGCTCTTATTTCATTAACAAGACCATCTTCATTGTAAGAGTATGTTGTCACCTTTCCTAGTGGGTCTACGTGTTTGATCAGGTTTTTCCCTGTACCATCATATTGAAAGGTCTCTACTGAACCATCAGCGTAAGTAATCTGGGTTACGTTTCCGACTTCGTTGTATTTCTTAATTGTTTTGTTTCCATTGTTATCAAGAAATACTTTGCCGTTTAGAGTATCGAGGACTTGAAGAACTGTCACGCCATTGACCGCAACCTTCTTCACATCCAGATTGTCACTGAACCAGATTTCTTTTGTGAGCCCCCCACTTGTCTCAACTCTGGCATAGTATTGTTTGTTTACTTCGTCATATTTATATTCAAAGAACTTTCCGACTCCATTTCCATCCAATACGCTAGCCACACGTCCTGCATAATCATAACTGATGAGAGTCAAATGACCCAGAGGGTCAATTTTTTTTGCTAACCTGCCATTTTGATCATATTCATAGGTCCAAGTGTCACCCGTAACGTCTATAACCTTTGTCAAAATTCCATTTGTGTACTCATACTCAACCCTATGACCTGTACGGTCCTCCACTGCTACAATAAGATCTCCGCTGTACTCATAAGTTAGGGCAGTGCGACCTGCAGAGTCTGCTATCTTGGCAATCCTTCCCTGTTCATCATATTCATAAATCGCAATTGTTAGCTTCTTGTAACCAATTGAGACGACTTTTCCTTTGGAGTCGTATTTCTTCCATGCGCCGTCAGGGGACTTCCACAAAAATCCCATGCATTCGAACTTGCCTGTATCTTCCTTGATATTCCCTGAGGCATCTATCTCGTAATCTACATACCCTCCCAAAGTTGTGATCATATGGTTTCCGTTCTTAAAGACAAGGTTTTTGGGAGTGTAACAGTGACCATTGTCGTCCTCGCCGTCGCATTCATAGCTTGCAAGACTACTGGTCTCAAAGATTTCATCAGCACCTGTTTCTCCTATCTTTTCGTACTTCACTGGACCTTTGTACAGATACTTGTATGAACGGTGGTCAAATGAATAATAAGGAGTGATTCTCACTCTATCTAAGGCAAAAAACCACTTACCACCAGTATAGGTTCTTGTTGCTAAGGCCCATCCTCCATTTATTTTTATTTTCAGGTCATGGGTAGTGTCGTAATAGTCCCCCGTGACAAGAGCAACTCCTGAGCCTGTCCTCATTTTTTTATCACAG
>QMLZ01000183.1 GCA_003646995.1 Deltaproteobacteria bacterium
AGCGGGTATACCTATTACAAGAGGATCATGGGCCACGAGATGGGCTCAGAAGCTCGTGACACCTACGTTTCCTTGGAGCATTATTTGCGACCGGACCTCATTGCATGGCTGAGCTATGACTACCAGAAAAGAAGCGCACAATCAGAATCACCTGAGTCCAGGGACCGCTATGACCTTGGCCTTACCTGGTGGCAGTCAGGGAACTGCTGTTTGCAGGCAGGGTATCGTTACGAATCCATTGATAATATGGACAACGTTGAAGGAAATGACCTGGACAACCACATCCTTTGGGTTTCAGTAAACTATAGCCTTTAGAGTGGCCAGGGCTAATAGCGCCCCAGAACCCGGCGAGCAATGATGAGTTTTTCAATTTCCTTTGTTCCCTCATAGATCTCCAGGACCTTTGCCGCCCGGTAAAACCTCTCAATATCGTGATCGTTCATGTAGCCATACCCGCCATGCAACTGCAAGGCCTCGTCCACCACCTCCACTGCTGTTCTGGCAGCAGCCCACTTGGCCATGGCAACAAGCTTAGTGTCGGGTTTTCCGCTGTCTGCGCTCAGGCAAGCCCTGTAGGTGAGGGTGCGGGCAAGCTCAATCCTGGTGGCCATTTCCGCGATCTTGAACTGTGTTGCCTGAAACGCGGCGATTTTCTGGCCGAAGTGCTGGCAGAGGCTGTGTCGCTCCCTGCGTCGGGCTCGGTTATGGCAAAGCCCATAATGGCCTTTCCCTGAGCCAGTGGAGGCAAGTACTTGTGCTTTTGCTCCTCTGTGCCGAATAGCAAAAACTCCTCGGCACCAAACGTAACAGAAGAAAGCTCCTGGGATAGTCCCGGGTCCACGCGCCAAAATTCCTCTAGTATAAGGGCGTGCTCAAAGAAGCCAAGGCCGGCGCCGCCGTATTCCTCGTTAATAAAGACGCCGAGAAAGCCGAGTTCTCCGGCTTTCTGTACAAGCTCGGGGGGAAATGTCTCTTCAACATCGCATTGAGAAGCGATTTCCCTGAATTCTCCCTCTGCAAATTCCCGTGCTGCCTTCTTTATGTCCCGCTGTTCCTTGGTCAATGTAAAGTCCATCATTCCTCCTACCTGTGCCTGGCCCGATTTGCTCCCCTTACCTCATCAATCGCGCGTCCTATCTCCTTGAGAAGCTCCAAGTCTTCCCTGCTCTTGACACGCATGCTTTGGTGATTCCCTATCCTCAATGTGTAAACCTTTCGGAGCCGCCTCAGCCCACTAGCATGGGATTCAATTTTCCAAGGGGTGTCTAAGGGCACGGTTGTGTTGCGCAAAGATAGAACACCATATTCTATCTTTATCCCTGCCGTGCTTACTGTTACCCTGCTGAACCCAAACAGAGGGCTGTTGAAAAACCACAACACTGCCAAGAGCCAGATAAGAGAGACCAGGGTATGCTTGGAGCTTTTCTTTCGGAGCGCTAGAGCAAGAAAAAACACCACCACCCCAAGTGCTAGCAGCATGATTGTGTCCTGCACGGCAATGGATTTGATGGTGAAGGTAAGGGGTTCCATGGGAAACTACGCTTAGCATAGGCCTCGTGTTACTGTCAATGCCGCCCATGTCGCCGTGGCCTCGGTGCTTTTTGTTGACAGCATATTACCCACTCTGGTAGCTTACCGTTTCAATAAGTGTCCGCCATCTGATCGGGATGTGCCCGGCAAGGCTATACGCGGCCAGCATTTCCAAGGCGATTCTTCACAAACACACGAAATTTTCAGACCACGAGGAGTTCCAATGTCACACAAAAGAGCACTTCGTCTCTTTGTTTTGCCATTTATTTTTTGTTTTATCCTAACCGCGGGAACTACTGCACTTGCTGCACACGGTGCCGCCCAAAAGAACGATACAGCCATGTCGCCCGACAAAGGCGATATCATAACCATCTCAGGGTACATCCATGACAACCATAACGAGCGCGTGGGCGAGGCTAGGATTGTTGTAAAGGTAGATGGGCGCGTAGTGGACGAGGTTATTACCGCTGACAACGGAAAATATATCTCCAGGTTCCAGGTGGAAAAGGGGAAGATCAAATCCTCGCGGGTTGAGCTTGAAATCAGCAAGTCCACTTTCAAAAAGAAGGTAATTCAGATTAAGCCCGAAGAAATTTATGGCAGCCGAGGCCATTATTCTTTTGTAAAGGACGTGGTTCTCCCACGGGTTTTAAGCCCAGCCTTCTGGGTTTCAACAGTAATCTTCATCCTTGCCTATATTTTGATTGCCTTTGAGCTTCTGCACAGGACCATCGCGGCCATGCTGGGTGCAGCCATAATGATGCTAATCTCCTATACCATTGGTACCATAAATCCCAATTACCACATATTCTCGTTTCACGCCGCAGTCATTTCCATTGACATGAACGTGATCTTCCTGCTCATGGGCATGATGATAATAGTGGGGGTACTAAAGCATACGGGCATCTTCCAGTGGTGTGCATATTTTGCTTACAAGTTGGCAAAGGGAAAGGTGCTGGTGCTGGCTATTTACTTGATGATATTCACAGCCGTGTCTTCCGCCTTCCTGGACAATGTAACGACAATGTTGCTCCTTACCGGTGTGGCAATTGAAATATGCATCTCCCTTTCATTGAACCCTATTTACATGCTCATACCCCTGATTCTCGCCTCCAATGTCGGGGGGACCGCAACCCTTATTGGAGATCCCCCGAATATCATGATAGGCTCATATGCTGGCCTCACGTTCATGGATTTTGTGGTGGCCCTGGCAGCCCTTTGTGGCGTGTGCATAGTTATCCTGATCATCTTTTCCAAGCTGGTTTGGGGAAAGGACTACGCAGCTGCTAAGATTGAAAACGTTGAAGAATACATAAGGAAACTAAAAGAAGAATACAAAATTACTGACCCCGGCCTTCTTGCCTATGGTTTGGGAGTGCTTGCCTTTGCTATCCTTCTATTCTTGACACACGGCTACTGGCACATGGAAGTGAGCATTGCCGCCCTTGCAGGAGGCGCGATTCTCGCAACAATTGCAATTGCCACCGGCAAGGTGGACCTCCTGGAGCTTATTGAAAAAGACATTGAGTGGCCTACCCTCATGTTCTTCATGTTTCTGTTTATCCTTGTGGGTGGCGTGGAGTCAACCGGTCTGCTGGCCCTGATTGCCGACTGGATCCTGCAACTGTCCAAAGGAAACTTCATTGCAGCATTGAGCCTGATTATCTGGGTGGCGGCCATAATGTCCGCCTTTGTGGACAACATTCCCTTTACCGCAACCATGCTTCCCATTGTGGCATACCTTAACACTGTGATACCCGATTCGGCCAACACGCTGTGGTGGGCACTGGCACTGGGTGCCTGCTTTGGGGGCAACGGCACTATAATCGGTGCATCTGCCAATGTGGTGACTGTTGGGATCGCTGAGTCCAAGGGGTATCACATTACCTTTGGTCAATTCATGAAGACAGCCTTTCCCTTCATGATAATATCTGTTGCCATAGCCCAGGGGTGGCTGTTGATATTCAGACCCCAGTAGGTCATTCATACCCAGAAAAGGCCTAACATTGTACTATCACTATACGCCGAATCCTGTGGCCTCTTTACACAAATTTTTCCGCTGAATTTGAGAAAAATTTCTCAACCTTTTCCTTGACACCTCAGCCAAGCTTATGTAGATTCCGAACCGACTTTTTTTGATTAGGTGATTGTCAAGGAGCGTTCAGCACTTGAGCGTAAAAATTCCGTGGTTTCAGTTAGTTGAGGGAGGAGGCGACCAACATGCTTTTCAGGAAATCTTTTCTTTTTATTACTGTTCTCCTAGGAATATTTGCCCTTTGCCAGGGCCCTGCGCTGGCCGGGCATGGCCATGCAAAAAAGCACAAGCCTGAGATTACCAACGGCAACACCATTCATATTTCGGGACATGTCCTGGATAACCACAAGGAGCCTGTTGACGAGGCAGAAGTTACAATCAAGGTCAATGGCAAGATCATTGACCAGGCCCAAACCGCCCATAATGGAAAGTACGTAACCCGCTTTCAACTGGAAAAAGGCGTGTTTCAATCGGCCACCATTGAGGTGGAAGTCAGGAAAACCAGCTTCAAGACTCAAACCCTGAGTGTCAAGGCTGGTGACTTTGCAGTCAAGGGGAACGATTATTATATCAGCGAGGATATAACCCTGCCACGGACTCTGGGCCCCGCTTTCTGGATTTCCACCATAGTATTTATCCTGATCTACGTTCTCATCTCCTTTGAACTCCTTCACCGTACGGTGGCCGCAATGATAGGTGCAGCATTAATGATGTTGATCTCTTACACCATCGGCACCATTGATCCTGCTTACCACATAATATCCTTTGAGCGCTCTATCGCCTCCATTGACATGAACGTGATCTTTCTGCTCATGGGGATGATGATAATAGTGGGGGTGCTTAAACATACCGGGGTGTTTCAGTGGTGCGCATATTTTGCATACAAGCTGGCAAGAGGCAGGGTCTTCCTGCTGGCCGTCTACCTGATGATATTTACGGCCGTTGCGTCATCTTTCCTGGATAATGTCACGACCATGCTGTTGCTCACTGGCGTTGCCATAGAAATCTGCGTATCCTTGTCTCTCAATCCTCTTTATCTCTTGATACCCCTTGTCCTGGCATCAAATGTAGGTGGTACTGCCACGCTGATCGGTGACCCGCCCAACATCATGATCGGCTCTTACGCGGGGCTGACGTTCATGGATTTCGTGGAGGCCCTGGCACTGATTTGCGTGGCTGCCACCATTGCTCTTATCATTATGACCAAGCTCGTATGGGGAAGGGCCTATTCGGCTGCCAAGGTGGACAATGTCCAGGAATACATAGATGAGCTAAGGGAGGAATACAAGATAACAGACCCCAGCCTGCTCAAGTACGGGCTGGGCGTCCTAGCCTTTTGCGTGTTCCTTTTCCTAACCCATGGGTACTGGCACATGGAGGTCAGCATTGCAGCGCTCATGGGGGCATCCGTGATCCTGAGCATAGGGGTATTGTCAGGCAAGGTGAGCTTGATTGAACTTATTGAAAAGGATATTGAGTGGCCCACTCTAATGTTCTTCATATTCTTGTTCATAATAGTAGGTGCGGTAGAGTCCAGCGGCCTGTTGGCCATAATAGCAGACGCCATACTCCACCTGTCAAAAGGCAGCTTCGTCGCATCATGCGCCCTCATAATATGGGTGGCTGCCATCATGTCCGCCTTTGTGGACAACATTCCCTTTACTGCCACCATGCTTCCCATTGTCGCTTACCTAAGTAACGTTATCCCTGGTGCCGGGAACACCCTATGGTGGGCCTTGGCCCTTGGTGCCTGCTTCGGCGGCAATGGTACCATTATAGGTGCATCAGCAAACGTGGTTACAATGGGAATTGCAGAGTCAAGGGGTTACAGGATTACCTTCGGAGGTTTTATGAAAACAGCGTTTCCGTACATGATAATAAGTGTGCTCATCGCTCACGCATGGCTCCTGATTTTCAGGCCGTAAGATAAAGGCAAAACCAGAACAATCTGATTCAAAGCGGGATGGCACCAGCCTCCCGCTTTTTTTATCTCTTCATGTGATTTCTTAAAACTTCCCGTGCCTTCCCTGGCCACTGGAAAACCTTCCTGCACCTTCAACTGTTTCCCCGCTCTGCACGGTTTCCAGCCCCAGCGAAAATTCGTTCCTCATTGCTTGGGCAAAAGGCAGGTCCATTTGTTCATACGCAGAGCGCCTGTCACTCAAAACACATCTCCAGGGAAATTGAGCAATACGCTGGGCAAGTCGTTCAGCTTCTTCCCTGGATTTTCCTGGCTCAACCACCCTATTGGCCAATCCCATCCTGAGCGCCTCATCAGCATTCACCGGCCTTCCTGTAAGTATCATGTCCAGCGCATTGGAAAGGCCTATGAGCCTGGGAAGCCTTACGGTGCCTCCGTCCAACAAAGGCACACCCCATCGCCTGCAGAACACGCCAAAAACAGCATCGCGCTCAACAACCCTTAGGTCGCACCACAGGGCCAGTTCCAGTCCACCGGCCACTGCAAACCCCGCTACTGCTGCTATAACAGGTTTGCTTAGAAACATGCGCATAGGCCCCATGGGTCCATCCCCGTCCGGTTCCAGCCGGTTAGGTCTTCCTTCAGCAATGGCCTTCAAGTCAGCGCCGGCACAAAAGCATCCACCAGCACCCCATAGCACCGCCA
>QMLZ01000184.1 GCA_003646995.1 Deltaproteobacteria bacterium
ATCCAAGAAACTCTTGATCTCATTTCCGAGATCAAACCCCTTAGCGCTATCTTTTATATCTTGGACATCTTTCCGGGGACAGCCCTGTACGAAGAATTCAAGAGCAGATCAGGGACAACTGATGAGATCTGGCTCCACCGTATTGAAGATATCATGTATTTCGAGACAGACCCCAAGCTGACCAAAGAGATGGTATTAGAGTTTGGCAGGACCTTAAGGGAAGGCTATTTTGGTAAACTGGGGCAGTTTGCCCTGGACGCAGAGCTGGCAGACCTTGAAGAATTGGCCCCATATCATTCTGATTTTCTATCACGCCTTGGCATGACCTTCACGCATGGCGATTACAGCCACAATCCGCTAGTCAAGGATAAAGAGAGTGTAGGTGAAGCGCTCTTTTTAAGGTCCCTCAAATTCGCACCAAACCAGAGGGCCTATCTCGGCCTTGCAATCCTCATGCAAAAGCGCGGAGACCATGGCCAGGCCATAAGGCTTCTACAGGAAGCGACAAGAAGCTTCCCCCAGGATGAACAATTACATACATGTCTAGCAATAAGCCACATGAGCCTTGGCGATTTTGGGGAAGCCGCCCAACTCTTGGAGAAGTTTTCCCATTCTCCAACTGCACTCCGTTACCTGGCCCGGTGCTATAGTGCCTTAGGGCAAAGGGACAAAGAGCGCAACTGTATGAAAAAACTTAAGCGTCTGCCCCGGTAAAGCCATCTATTACTTCCGCTTCACCCAATGGCAATGAGGTAGTCTAAGTAGATTGCATAAAGCCGGGACTCCCTTTGCAGCGATCTCATGAGTTCGTATTCTTCCGCAAATGCGTCCAATTCATGCGAGGAATAACGAGAACGGTCCATATTCGCGAGACCCTCCCTGAGAATATCCAAGGACTCATCATAAATCTCTTCCCAATCGTGTGCAAAAAGGTCCTCGTATTCTTTCAACGCGGCCGCTATCTCGGACGGCGCATCACAGTTTTCTACAGCCGCCAGGAAAGAGGAATGTAACACCACTAATTCAAGCCGCTTAGGGCCCGAAACCCGAGATAAAAGAAAGGCTCCGGCCCTCAAACCTCTGCTGACCCATCGGTAGCCATTGTAGAAACCAGGATCAAGATCAACAGCGGATTTGTAAAGTGGCATCTTATCTTCTATGAATTTGGCCTGAGTGAAGATTGCCATGCTTATGCAGAGCTGTGGGCTGTTAGGGTATCTTTGCCTCAGGCTCACAATCCTTTCGGCAGCCTGTTCTCGGTCCGTTTCCGCCAGAGAAATAATGGACTCCAGCTCCATTACGCCCTCGTCATCAAGGTAAATGTCACGGTATTTGTTGAGCGTGGGGCCCGCCTCCGTCTCTATAGGCATGGGCCTTTCATCGCCAGCTGACTTCTCTTTCAACCCGAAATAATCCATTATTCTATCGTACCCGGGCCAATTCCCATCTTTCACGAACTCACCCCAAGCCCCTACGTCTTCAAAAGATATCCGATCCATAGCTCTGGTGACAGTCACGTACAACAGGTTGAACTCATCACTACTCAGGACTGTTTTAAACTTGCTGTCCTCGGTCTGCCGGAACATTGCCGGAAAGTCCTTGCATACCCTTATTCCACGGAATTCCTGCCCCTTCGCTTTGTGGGCTGTTGTCAGAATAACATCGGCCTCTTCAATTTCCACCGCCGTCTCTCTCACCCTGTTCACCAGATATGGAATCTCGTCACCGTATTTTGAAACGACTTTGCATAGTGACAGGATCTCCCAATCCTCAACTTCCCTCCCGTACGCTTCCAGGTCATGGTATGATCTGAAACTCCTGAGAAAAGGATTTGCTATTTCCCGGCGCAGCCCGGCATAAAGTCGGTAGGCATCCAAAATATCCGAGAAGCGGTAGCCCTCTATCCCACCTAGGAAGGCGATTCGGCATGAACCTGAAGAAAGGCTGACTGCTTCATCAAAAAGGGTCGCATTGGTCCGCGCTATCACGCCAAAACCGTGGCCATTGCCATTACCTCCTTTCCAAGCACCAACGAGTTTCTTTTTTTCCTGTTTGAAGGTCTTCAATATCTTGTTGGCCAACCAGGCAATCTCCTCTCCGAACCTAAAGCTGTGGGTCAAATAGAGTGTTTCCGTTCCTCTAATGAGCTCCATAGCATCCACCGCCCCACGAAAAGTATAAATCTGCTGGTGGGGATCCCCCACGAGGATTTTCGGGCAGACCTGCGATAAGACAATATCAGCGGTTACGGGATTGGTGTCCTGCGCTTCATCAAGGAGGATGCAATCGTAGTCGAGCCTGGGTTTAGACAGCTGAAAGAGTTTCAGGTAGCCTTCGTGGGTCATACCAGGCTCAATGATTTCAGGGTTCCTCATCATGTCCCAGAGTTCCACGACCTTATCCAGGTAATAATCTCGTCTGGCCTTGTCGCCTCTTGCTTGCCATGGGATGTGCTGAGGCCCGGGCTCCGCATCGGCCGAACATAGATAACTTTTCAGGATCTCCAAAACTATCTTTGTCTCTCCGTAACTTTTCATATCCAATATCCGGCGCAGGGTATTAAGCCGGAGATTATTTACCAGCTTGTGTTTATAAGGGAGGCCTGTATATCGATACGCTAGGCCGTGCGCGGTCTTGCACGTCACGTTTCCCGGAAATTTGACCTCGGCCTCTTCCCTTACGGATCGGTTGAAGGCAAGGTAAAGAAAACGCACCCCTGGCCGGGCCTTGGCGTACTGAAGGAGCGTCCATGTCTTCCCCGTGCCTGCAAAAGCAATAATTTTCAAGACCTCATCGCCGTACAAGTCACGGGAAATGACATCCTGCTGTTCCTGGGTCAATTTTAGATCTGATTCCATGGTCTTGAATTTATTTCCAGCTTCAGGGTCCCATATTACCTTTCCAAGTACTCAATCATGTCAGGATCCGAGAGAACTTGTTTGAAGATCTTTCTCCAGCTGACTTTTTCCGTTCCCTTTATCGCCATTGCGATCAACTTGTAATCCGGCTTCTGCGCAAACACACGAGTGAGTTCAATGGACTCGGCCATTTTCTCCTGGTAAAGATCTGGGTGAAAATAGATCACAACCAATGGTTGCTCTGGGTTAACCCAAGCCTCCAAAGGGTGCTCGTCGGCCTGATCGTTCTCGGCAACGCAATAGCCCTTGCCCTTGAGCATCTTCCTCACGCACTGGATTTGTTCCTTTGTTTCAGTGTAAGCGTATACCAATGGGTCCAGATTTTCGATTTCTTCAGGGAGATGATCAACTAGGGTTTCCGCTCCACAGATTTCCTCTATCTGCATAGCGATTTCAGGCGGCTTTACATTGCGCATCTCCCGTGCGTAGGAGTGGCTCCGGAAGCGATCATTGCAGGCAAGCGAAAGGAAGATCTCGCGAACTAGGCCCCTATTTCCACTTTCCGCAATCTTTTTCGCTAAGATTACGTAGTCTGGGTGTTTCCGGAAAAGAGTCCGGACCTGTTCATAGCGGTTTTTCCTACGGTTGAACTGGATTTGATCACCGTGAAGAATGATCCAGAGGGGCTTCTTACCCGGGGATTTCCACGCCCTTACGCTGGCTCTGCCGGTTTTCTTCTCTTCGTATCCCTGCCTTGCCAAGAAAAGGGCTAGCTCGTGTTCGACCCTGCTCTTTTGCCTGGCTCCAATGAACAGGTGTGCCACAGGTCTGTCATTGCCAAAGAGCGCCTCGATGTCATCAACGAAGGTTTCTATACCAAATTCCAGCTCGAGACGATTGGCGAAGCTCCTGGCATTCTCTGTGAGTTTTGCTTTGTCTTGCTCCGGTTTCTCAGCCAGTGGGGCCTTTCTCTCGCAAACTTTGTCAGTTCTTTCTTGCCCGGGGGTGCCGAGCCATTCCAGAGTCTCCATGGGGATCAGCTCTTCCAAGCCGCCATCTTTAGGCTCTACAACAAGATATATTTTTCCACCATCTTTAGCTATTCTGCGGACAGTGCCCACCAATCCTTCTACCCGGTCTCCCATGAGGGAGGTATAGTCGAATTCAAGTTCCCAACCCTGTCCGAGGGCCTCTTCTATGAAAAAGAGATCAGGGTATCTTTCATAATCGCGCTCGCTTGGGCTCCCTCTATAATCAATAAGGGCTGAAAGGTATTCATGTTGTGCTTTCATCGTAGGGCTGCCCCTTTCGCTGAACTCTTTCTGAATCCGCTTCGAGGCAGTGAGCAGTCTTTTAGCGCTTTCCTGCTCTTTCCTTTTCAACCTCACGGCGAGCTTGTTCCTGACCACTGAACTCAAAACCGTCTCTCGCATCTCCGGGGAAAGACTGCTCAAGTATGCTTCGGCCAACTGCGCATCCCGATCATTTCCTGAGGCATCAACCCAATCTTGATCGCCCAGTTCATCTTCCCCCAAGGGCTCACCGCGAAGATACTCTTCTTCGTCCCGGATACTCTCCTCGGCAAACCCTATAATTCCCCCTAGGATAGCTGCATCCTCTGCATCGAAATCATCAAAGTCCATGGGGCTTCTCCTTGCGCATCACATCTCCTGGCCTCTATTGCGTAACATACGAGACGTCCTCTACCAGGAGCCGTTGTGCCCTTTTGAGTTCGGAAAAATTGTCCACCTTGGTAAGATCGAAATCCCTTATTGTTTTGTCCAATTTCACGAGGAAAGTGCTAGCGCTCTCGGGCAACTTGCCCAGGTGTTCGGGCGCAGGTAGACTCGGACTTGCGCCCCTCTCGGCCTTGTGGTCATCCAAAGGAATCCCTCCATCACCTTTCGGCTTTCTTGACTTTTGTTCCTTTCCGAAGCTCACACCGATAGCAAACAAAAACGCTACGAAAATACCGAGCTCAAATAGTCCGTCCAGCCCGACCAGGGCTATGAGTGCCAACAGCCCGACACCGAACATAAGCCACAAGGGGTTCATGCAATACCTGCCTCCATTTCCGGTGTTGATACGGCCCTTAGGATAGGCCGGCCTAATGACGGGGGAGCCATGGGACGGCCCCCGACGGCATCCGTTCTTTGGTTAGTCTTCCAGGAAACGTTCTTTCAGATCGGCTACAGCCGCCCTTGCTTGGAGCAGGGTCTGAGCCGTGGTCACTAATGCGAACTTGGTTGTTGCCTTGCCGTCCGTGTAGCAGCTTTCAATCTCAAACGGCCGATTTTTTGTTGCGACCTTGAAGTACGTTTTCCTAGGAAGGTCCTTGTTGTAATAAAAGGTTCGTATTCCCTTTACAAACTCCAGATCCCTGAACCTTTTCAGGAAGGCCTCCAGCCCGCGGTGCTTACCCGCGTTGCCATCCTCGTAGATGATTTTCTTTTTCCCTGGAGGAATCCCCGCCTTGGGCGGTAGATACTCCGAGGCCTTAGCTCTAAACTGTTCCCTGTGGCTTTCATGGAAAAGGAGCCCCAGTGCAGTGAGCTCATAGTAAGTCTTGCCGTCCACATCGACCGCCTCGACAAGCGTATGGAACCTTTCGTCATCCGGCACCGGGCAACCTTCCAAGACCCCCGACTCGGAGAGGTCATAGAAAAGCTCCACGTTTTGCAGCCAAAAACGGGGATCAAGGGCCACAGGCTGTGGTGGGAGCTCAATGACGCTCGAAAACCCTTCAAACATGTAATAAACGGGTATTCCAAGAGCCTGCCCTATAATGCCTGCAAAAGAAATCTGTGCCTTGTAGCCACCGGTCGAGTTTATGAGAACCCTTTCCTTTCCCTCTTTCCTGAGCACCTCTGCTATCTTCTTTACCAGGTTCTTTAGTCCTTCTGACCTGAACCTTTCTGCGGATTCATGTGACAGTCCGAGAATCTCTATCACCTCGACCTTCTCAAACCGCCACGGGTTTTTCGAGTTGGTGTAGTAATGCCTAAGCACGTCTCCGGTCTGCCGTCCTTGGCCAGTGTCTGAGACCAGGAGGTAGAGCGAGTTCCGCCTTTTGAGCACCCCATTCTTGAATATGCTGAAATTGGAATTAATTTCAGCCCCGCACATCCGATCATCCGGGTCCGCGGACAAAAGCTTACTGGCAATGTCCTTACTATCACCCTTTTCCAACAGCCCCTCGAGCGCCTCCTTGCCACCTGCGCGGAGGTTCCCAAAGAGACTGGTGCCCACGGTGCATATCATTACATCCTTCATTTGCAATCTCTCCTTGCCAACCCCACCTTCACGGTACAACAGGGCAACAG
>QMLZ01000185.1 GCA_003646995.1 Deltaproteobacteria bacterium
CCGCTTGCGGCACAAGCATCTTCGATCCTCACAGTCGGCACCGGAACCAATCCTATCCGCTTCGCTACCGCAGGAGCGAGATGCACCTGCGATTCAAATAAATCACTACTGAGATTTCCTAGGTAAAAGGCATCTATCATCCGGCTGTCAAAGCCCTTATCTACTGAAGACTCAAGATCCTTAAAGGCTTCTACAAATAGATCGGTTGTCCTCACACCCTTAGGATAAGCACCAAATTTCGAAAGACCCGCCCCTACAACAGCTACGCCTCGACCAAGTTTCCTATGTTTCGCCATATCTTTTCTCCCTTTAGCCTTTCATTTCTTTCCAATTGAACGACTTATCTCGTGTACCAAAAAATTCGGTATCTCCCTTTCTCCAACATACCTTCCAAAAACCATCTCCCCCTCTACTGACAGAACGGGTGCCTTTGCTTCTAACATCATGCCTTCCTCCTCCAAACATGCATGTCTGCAGCCATTTACTAATAGGAGAAGATCTGCATTTTCTGAATCCTGGCCCACAAAATTTACTCGCAGGCCCTTCTTTTCTATCTCTTCTTTTAGAGATTCTACTAACCCGACTCTGTTTATCTCAGGGTTACACCCGCCGCAGTACTTCACCTTTATGGTTAGCATCAGGACTTCTCCGCAACATGTCCTTGCCTTATCCTTTCCTTTACCTCCCTCCAATACGTCTCTTCATCTTTGCCTACTATCTTTTCAAAGTCCCTGTCCCTCTTTATCCCAGCCACACTCTTGGCCAATTCTACTTTCCTTTCTATATTTCCCCTCCGGGCGATCATGATCTTCTGGGCTGCTGGGGACCCTGCCCCGTGCATGGCCTCAGGCAGCCCCGCACCTACAGACATGTTTTCTATCAACCTCAGCATCTTAATGATATCAGAAGTAGAAAATCCTTCTTTTCCAACAAAACACTCCTCAATGATCTTCCCTATCTCCGGGTTTTCTAGATCCAATTCCGATGGAAGGGTAATGATCTTTCCCCCTGCAATATCTTGAGCCAGGCGCATCCACTCATAGACCATCCTGGTAATGTTGAGTTTAACCACATTGGCCAGCAGGGGATTAATGTGATAGGCGCCAGAGGGAGTCTTATATCCTTCATAAGAGCATGCCAGGGTGCATGACCAGCAGGTCTCTGCCATGGCAATCATCTCAGTCAGCTTGTCTATGATGTGGGAGGCCCTGCTTATACCATGGGCATCTGCTATCCAATAAGATCCACCTATGACCACGTCTGCCAGTCCGACCTTACACCCCCCGTAATTACTCCTGTGGTAACCAGCAAAGGTTTCCACCAGTTCATTGGTAAAATCATATTCCCCCGCCATAAAGACCCTTTCCCAGGGAACAAAGACATCTTTAAATATGATGATTGCCTCTCCTCCCACAATCCCATATTTGGGATTGCCCGCATCCAAGGGACTGTCCAACCTCCTGGTATCATTTGTTTGCCTGCTAAAGACAAATGTCACGCCCTTGGTATCAGAAGGAATCGCAAAGGACAGGGCAAAATCCTTGTCCTCTTCTCCCATGGTGCGGGTGGGCATGGTGAGGATTTCATGGCTGTTTATGGCACCAGTAATATGGGCCTTCACTCCCGAGACTATTATTCCATCATCCAGTCTTTCCTTTATATGCAAATAGGTGTCTTTGTTTTTTTGCTGGTGAGGTCGTAAGCTTCTGTCCCCCCTTGCATCGGTCATGGCACCAGAGGGCATGAGATCCTTTTCCTGCACCTCCTTAAGCCAAGCCTTGAACCTTTCGTGGTAGTTTGTTCCATGTTTCTGGTCAATATCGTATGTAGTGACATACACTGCATTGAGTCCGTCCAGACCCACGCATCGCTGAAAACAGGTTCCTGTCTTTTGCCCAAGAAGGCGCATCATCCTGACCTTTTTTACAAGGTCATCTATACTTTGATGAATATGGGTGAAGCGGTTGACCTTTTCTCCTGTGAGATGCGAGGTGGCGGTCATGATTTCTTCATACTCCGGCCTATGAGCAAGTTCGTATGTCATAGCAGCAGCGTGCAAGTGTGGTTGAAACATGGGCTCATCAATAATGCTTTTAATTCTCTTCCCAAAAAAGTAAACTTTAAGATTTAGTGCCCTCAATGATTCAATGTATTCTTTTCCATTCATCATAGGTTGCATACCTCTTATTATTTTTCAAGATTAATATTATAAATTCAGATTATGCACGAACGCCGACTGAATCGATTTTGGAAAAATACATCTCCCCTACTGATTTTTTCTCCCTTACTGTCTTGCCCAGAAGGCAATTTGAAAATTGGTACATAATTAAGTATAAAAACTCCTTTGGCAATTCAATACATTGGCTATTTTGGTATTCTCAAGTAACACATTGGGTCAAGACATTATATATTTTTTAGGGTTTTTGGGGTTGAAAACAGAAAGTAACTCTTAAGCCTTAAGAATATCTAGATATCTTCAGCAAGGCATCAAGCCTGGGATCAGTACGGAAAACAGAAAAATTGCGATATCCCAAGATTTCACCCCGAGTATATTTTCCTGATGCGACTTGCATCACTTCGTCAAAAATTCTTCGGCCTACAGAATCAATTGCCTCTTCGCCAGTAATAATTGTACCAGCATTGATATCCATATCCTCTGACATTTTTTCAAAAGTTGCAGGGTTTCCTGTTACCTTTATCAGTGGTGCAATGGCGTGTCCAAACGTGCCCCCACATCCAGTCACAAATATTATTATCTGTGCTCCAGCTGCAGCCATAAAGGACATGGCCATAGGCTCCATGTGCGTACCGTCCTGGAGATAAAAGCCTCCTCCTTCGGGCACCTTCTGCAATAGGCGATCACTATTTTCTAAGACTCCCATGATGGTTCTGCTGCCGCTTTTGTGAATAGCTCCCAGTGATTTCTCCTCTATAGTTGTCAAACCACCATCCACATTTCCCTTACACATAAACTCCATCTGTGCTCCAGGTACAGACCACCGTTTTTCTTCATTCCCTATCATTTCGTAGATTTGCTTTCTCACCTTCTCGTTGACAGCCCTTTTAGCCAAAGGTTCCTCTGCTCCAACAGCTTCTATAGGCTCACTCATTATTGCTGAGCCTCCAGCATCTACGAACATATCAACGAATGCTCCAACTGCTGGATTGCCTGCAAGCCCACTAGTTGTATCAGAACCGCCACACTTCACTCCTACAATAAGCTTGCTTATATCAAACTCTATGCGTTTTAGTTCCATAAGTTTCTGGGACATGTCCTTTATAATACGCTTACCTTCCTTTACAGCATTTCGAGTCCCCCCAAGTTGTTGGACAGAAATCCACTCCACCGGCTTTCCTGATTTTTTCATCCTTCCAGCTAAGGCTTGTGCAGGCATGCCTTCACACCCCATACCCACTACCAATATCGCTCCGACATTAGGGTTTTCTCCTACTCCAATAAGCGTGTTAGCTACCATTTCTCCAGGAATACAACCATAGTGCTGTGTGATAGGTATTGCTCCTTCCACGTCCTCGGCGATCATTCTCGCCACTGGTTCGCTACAATCTGCCACGGCCATAACAAGGATAAGATTCCGTATCCCAACAGAGCCATCAGGTCGCGCATAGCCTTGAAACTTCATGGGCTTATCCCTCCTTTCTGTACCAGACATCAGGTAACTGCATGCGATTGCTTTTGACGTTATGAATGTGCACATGCTTACCGATATCAATATCTTTGGAAGCATGGCCAATTACTTCCCCATATTTTATCACTGCTTCACCCTTTTTGATTTCAGCAATTGCAAGCTTATGCCCAAAAGGTATTTTTTCCATAACCCTGATCTCTTTAACAACTTCCTGCGAGGGTAGGGTGACCTTCGCAGTAGATCCCACTTCGAAGTCTTCCAAGGCAGTAGCCACATTGTCCTTGGAACTCATCGCTATTGCTCTTTTCATAGTTTACCTCCGTTATTTGAAGATGTTTTACCGCATTGTAGATGGAAGCCATAATGCAATTTGGGGGAACATGAATAGGAGGGAAAGAGTTATTAAATCCATAATTAAGAAAGGAATACATCCCCTGAAGATGACCCCAGTCTCAACCTCTGGAAGAATTCCTTTAATAACATAAACGTTAAGTCCTACTGGCGGAGTTATCAAGGATACCTCAATGAGCTTTGTCACCAATATCCCAAACCAGATGCCACTAAATCCCAATGCCTTTACTACTGGAAATATTATAGGAAGGGTCAAGAAAAGCATGGAAACAGTATCAAGAAACATGCCTAAAGGCACATAAACAAGAAGTAATATAATCAATATCAATCGAGGAGATAGACTCAATTCTGTTAAGTACCTAACAAGTGTTTGAGGAATTCCAGAGACTGTTAGGCCGAGTGTGAAAAAGTGTGCGCATATTACTATTGTAAAAAACATGCATGTAACTTTTGCTGTCTCTGCAAGGCCACCTTTAAGTGATTGAAAGCGGTCTTTGGATCTAAATAAAACTAGCATAACCGCCACTGCTGCGCCAAATGCCCCAGCTTCTGTAGGTGTAAAGACGCCTGTGTAAATACCTCCCATCACTACACCAAAAATGAGAGCAGCACCGTATCCATTCTTCAGAGAATTGAACCGGGCTTGCCAGCTTACTTTGATTTTAGTTGAAGGGGCTATTTTGGGATTTATGGTACACCAGATATAGATGCCTAACATGTAAAAGAAGGCCGAAAGCAAGCCTGGGAGTAAACCAGCGATAAGCAGCTTGCCGATAGATTCTTCAGTTATTATTCCATAAATTACAAGGATACCACTAGGTGGTATCATTACGGAGAGCGTCCCCCCACCAGCGACACTTCCTGCTGCCAATTTCATGCTGTAGCCAAATCGTCGCATCTCTGGGATAGCAAGCTTTCCCATAGTTGCAGCTGCTGCTATGCTAGATCCAGAAGTGGCTCCAAATAGGCTGCATGCTCCTATAGTAGCCATTGCCAAGCCGCCCTTTATTCTGCCCAGCCAGGTATTTGCTATTACGAATGCATCTTGGTTTATACCAGCCGAATAGGCAAGCATGCCCATTAAGACAAAAAGAGGGAGGACTACGTAGAGCCAACTAGCACTTGTATTAAAAGGGGTCGTTGATATAAAGCCATATGTTGTTTCCCATCCGGTAACCAGATAGAGGCAGACAACGCCTGAGAGTCCCAATGAAAATGCTATAGGAAGTCCAATAGATAGAAGCACAAATAGCAATACGATCATTAAGACTCCTGCTGTAAGGGGTTCCATAGAAAGTCCTCACTCTTTGATGTTTAGGGTTTCTTGGTTAAACTCTACTCCAAGTTTTTTCCTTGACACTATCCTTTGCACTTCAACTCCAATATCGATTAGAAATTGTATACATAGAAGCGCAGATCCAAAGGCGGCAGCTATTTTCCCTGGCCAGACTGGAAATTTTTTTACTCCCCAGAGGTTTTCACCTATGGTTATAGAATGTATGGCTTCCTTAGTCCCACCTATTGTTATGGCAAAAAACAAAGCAAATCCTATGACCCAACAGATTATATCGAACACACTTCGCATATTTGGCCCTAGTTTTGAAATGAGTACCTCGACTCGTACATGGCCCCGTTGAGACTGAGTCCAAGCTAAACTAAGAAAAACAACCGCTGACATAAAGAGGATATTCAACTCGAGCGTTCCATAAATAGGTTTATCGAAAAAAAATCTACCTATACAATCAGGAACGATAGTACAAACCATGAGGAATATGCAGACACTAGCTGATATCCCCGCGCCGTATCTGATATGTCTATACAGCTGGCTAGCCAATTCAAACAATCTTTTATGTCTCAATGTAGGCACCTCGATAATAGCGTTTAGTGTTTCTTAGAGTTTCTTCATCAATTGTTCCTTAATTCAAATTTTGACAAACAAGCATATAAAAATATTTTTGTGAGCATACCTGTCCAAAAACGGTCTCAATTTAGAAAAGAGGGGAACGGGACATTCTCGGAGCGGCGTATTTTGGGCCTTGAGCAGGAGAGCGAAAGGGCCAAAATCCGCAGTGACCGAAGCCAAGGATGGCGAAGGGAGCGTAGCGAAGAGAATGTGCCGTTTCCCGGATAA
>QMLZ01000186.1 GCA_003646995.1 Deltaproteobacteria bacterium
AGACAGAGGATCACAATTTTATGCAAACAAGAAGGGAAAGAAAAGTAAGGGGAAGTCACGCTTTCAGAAGTATCTGAAATCCAGGGGGATAAAACACATCCCTTCGCGTAGGAATAATCCACAGACGAATGGCAAAATGGAACGCTGGGTACAAGAAATAAGAAACATAGACATAGATTCAAGATAGCGAAGGAGTTCATGCAATGGTATAACAACAGACTGCATGGTGCATTAGTAGATCTAGAAAATGCAGAGACTCCCAATGAAGCATTTATCCGAAAACTGAGACCATAGGTGCTATTAGGTATGTTTTTCAGGTTTGTGGAGAGGTGAAATATATGGACTCAAACATATGTATTAAAGAGGTACGAAATAATATCAGGACTCAACAAGGCATCAGCAGATACCCAATAAAATCAGGAGGAAGGTCTACAAGCATGAACCTCTAGTTTAGTACATCTCTTACAAAGATGGCCAACGAATGGAAGGCATTATTCATCACTGGCAAAATAAAACGGCGTCCCTGTAGGCGAGATGCTAGAGGTACTGAGCAAACGAAGAACTAAAAAAGAAATAAGCAGCGAAGACGTCAAGACAGGAAGGAAGTTCATGCAATGGTATAACAATAGGCTGTATGGGATACTGGATCTAGAAACTGTGGGGACTCCCAATGAAGCATTTATCTAAAGACTGGAACCAAAGGTGCTATTAGGTATGTTTTTCAGGTTTGTGCATAGGTGAGATATGAATTCGAATGTATATCTTAGAGAGGTATGGAGTAATACCAAGACTCAGTAGGTGAATTTCATGGAAAAGAAAAAGAAAATTCTGGATCTGTTTTTGCACGACAAGCCTACAGGTATTATCTTAAGTCTGAAGGATTCTACTGGAAAGTACGCATCCATCCTCTCTAAAGAGACGGATTGCACCTATACCCACACCCTGAAGATCCTTACACAATTAAAAGAATCTGGCATAGTCGAATTCGAGAAGAAGGGCAGGATAAAATTTGTCAAATTAACCCCGATAGGTGTTGATATCGCTCATGAAGTTGAGGGTTTGATCAGACAATTAGGGAGACTTTCTGAAGAGAAATCCGAAAAAGAAAAGTCTAAAAGGAAATCGCGAAAACCCTATAAGAAAGGATCTAGTCGAAAAGAAAAATCAAGAGAGAGAATAACACGTAAGAAAAAGAAATCTGATTTCAAGAAAAAGAAGGAAATAGATTTGGGTAGAAAGAAATCAAAGCAAGCTAAAATACAACGGCGTGAAGAAGATGAAATGATCAGTAAGGGAACTGATGAGACATCAGAGAAAAAAGAAGTTACTACAAGGATACAATCTCCCTTTGTAGAGATTAATCTTGATGAAGCAAAAATTTTTCTTATCCTACCACAACAACAGTTCAAAGTCGATACTATTGATAAAACCTCACAGCAACTAAATTATGGAATAGAACTAAATGGGGAAAAACAAGGGGTTATAGCCAATGTTAAAGCTAATAATCACAACGTTGCGATAGTAGAAGAAAAAAGAATCTCTCTGGAAAAGCCGTTGGAGAATTTCCGGATTGATTTTCCTGATGTACTTCAGATGGGGCTATATAAGTATTATCATCATAACAAAAATCTTTACGCCTTTGTCGCGATAGGGAATAATCGTGGTAAAATGCACCGCCTTTACGATGAAAATGGGAATATTAATCCCTTGCCTAAGAAAGATGTTTGGGTACTCCTCAACGAGGATTTTGAATTAAAAAGTGAGCGTATTGTAGATGAAGAGATATGGATATGGGAGAAGTATAGGCCTTTTCTTGTTAACTTAAAAGAAACGGATGAACTAATTATAAGGAACACAAAAACTGAAAAAGAAGAAAGATTATCTTGCGAGACAACCTTTTTTATTGAAGGAGAACAACTAATTGAAGATGATCTCAAAAATCAGAGACCTCTATTAACAGGCGAAACCCTTAGAATAAAAGCCCCAAGAGAAAATCCATTAGGGTGGAACGTTTGGATTCAAAACAAAGTAGCCGGCTATAGAGTCGTTACCAAAAATTGGACCGGTGTTGAACCTTTCACTTTAAAGCTTCCTGAGGACTTACCCTGCGAATGTGGAGAGTTTCAAGTAGATATCTGTGAGCAGGGGAGGGGAATACCTATTGATACCTTATTCTTCCGATATATACCTTTCATCGAGTTAAGGTACCCAAAAGATCTTATCGTTCCTGATATCCATCAGGGACATAAATCAGAAATCATAGAAGTTATTTTAGGAAGAAATACTAGAGATTGGGAATTAAAAAAATTAAAGAACTTAGAAGTAACGTTTAAGGAGGATACGTATCAGATTAAACTACCGTCTGAAGAAAACACCCTCCACTTTTCTATTGTTAAAAGAGATAAACCAGAAACCGAAATAAGACTCCAAGTAACTATTCCAAGATTAAAATGGAAAACTTCTAAACAGAAGAGATGGAATGATAAACCTATAATGATAAAAAGAGATGAGTTGACATATGGGGAAGACCTTTATCTCTCCATTTGCACCAACGACTTGAATACCAGATATGATCTCCTAGCTATCCTTGAAGCAAATGATCAAAGACTGCAGGAGGCAAGATTTATCCGAAAAGGTATGGTTTATACTCTCCAATTAAACCGATTTTATGGTACAATAAAAGAAAATAAAGGCAAAGTAACACTTAAAGTGGAAATACTTCACCCAATAACAAGAGATAGATTTTTTGATGTTATTTATTGTTTACCAGATATTGAATGGTTAAAGAAAGCGCTAGAGCTTCTTGTATCATTAGGGTATGATGATATATACAATCTTACAGAATCCATAGAAACAGATTATGAAGTGGTAGAAAAGATCATTCGAGAGAAAGTGGATGAACTTAGAGATGTGTGTGAATATATATCAAAAGAATCAAAGAGTGAGAAATACGAGGGACTATTAAAAAAAGCACAGGAAAAACACATTCAAGAAAATTTAGTAGATGAAATAAATTACTACGTTGGGATCGTAAACATTTTTAGAGACGAAATGAATGAAGTAGTTAAAAGGATCGGTGATGAAATTCGAGAAATAAAGGAAAAAGACAATATCGATATTATTAAAGCGGAGGATGCAGAAAAGGTATTTCTTACATCCTCTAAACGAATTTTTGAAACGAGTGATGTTGTAAATTTTTATAAACTCAAAGAGAAAATTGAAGAGATGATAGAACTCGTTAAGTATAAAAAGGATGAATTCTGGCGCGCATTTGTTTCGGATGTTGTTAATCCGGGAAATATGTGTTACTTAGCGAGAAAATGGAAATACTTTAAGGATAAGTGGGGAACATTGGAAAACATGGACAGAGATTTCGATGAGAGGTATATATTTGGATATCTTGAAAAAGACGAGAAAATTAGAAGAAAGGTCTCGAAATATGTACTCAGCGGGTCATTGGATGACACTAATTTGTATCCTAGAATACTGTTTATGAATTTCTTATCAAGAAAAGATAAAGAAATTGCTAAGAGGGATGCCAACAAATTTTTCATGATACTACTTTCCTTGAAAAAGAAAATACAAGACGATAAAATGGGAGGCAATAATTATGACAATAGATCCTCTTAGGGTAACGAAAGCTATTAGAGAGAGTTATACTCGATATCTAACCAGTACTTTCCGTCTGAGGGATGAGAAACTACGAGAATTGTTCTATCAAGAGTTCTATCAAGAAGCTGGAAAGTCTTGGTTCAATGGCCCAATATTAGAAGCAACTCCTCCATTCAAGAGTGGTTATTATCTCAAAGATCTTATCAATGAAGGTCTTTTGGATAATGATGTGTATAAATTGACTTCTCCAAATTATGTTGAGAGGAATTCACGAAAAGAACAAACGAATCCATTGCATGCGTTGCGAACTAACCCACTTTATTCACACCAAGAAAAAGCAATAAGGAAAATACTGAGTGGTCGAAATGTAGTTATTGCTTCGGGTACAAGTAGCGGAAAAACCGAGTGTTTTCTTCTGCCGATTTACAACCATCTTCTAAATGAATATAAAGAGGGTAAACTCACACCCGGAGTACGTGCCCTTTTGTTGTATCCAATGAATGCACTGGTAAATGACCAATTACATAGGTTAAGAGAAATAGCAAGAATAATGGAAAAGGAAATGCCTGATGTGCAAATAACTTTTGGCAGATATATTGGAGATACTGAAACGGAAAAGAAAAAGGCAGAAGAAAAGTTCAGACTCACAAATCCCGGTGTAGAACCTGTAAAAAGTGAACTTCTATCAAGAGAAGAAATGCGAGAGAATCCACCGCATATTCTTATAACAAACTATGCAATGTTAGAATACTTACTTTTAAGACCCAAAGATTCTTCTTTCTTTGATGGCGAATATGCCAAGTACTGGAAATTCTTAATCTTAGATGAGGCACATACCTACAGTGGAGCAAATGGTATCGAAATGGGGATGCTTATCCGACGGTTAAAAGACAGAGTTTGTGACGGTAAGAAAGGGGTTTTACAGTGCATTGCAACAAGTGCTACCTTGGTTAAAGAAGAGAAAGACTTTGGAAAGGTTGCGGAATTTGCCTCAAATCTTTTTGGAGAAAGGTTTGAATGGGATACTGAGAATGAAGATAGACAGGACGTAATAAAGGGTGAGAGAATTAAAATACAAAGTATTGAAGAGGATACTTTTCAATTCCCCCTTCAGGTATATCCACTACTTGACGAAACGATAAGGAGCAATGTCGAGAATTCTTCAATTCTGGAGCAATGTTATGGTATATGTGCAAAACATGAAGTCCCGCAAAACATTCTAAGTGAAGCGAAAGAACAATCCGGTGGCGACGCTAAAAAATTCTTATACCAAGTATTATCAAGGGATGAAAAAATCATAGGATTAAGGCGCTTGCTTGAGAGAGAACCAATCCAGTTTGAGGCTTGTGTCAAACAGTTTGTTGAATCTGATAGTCCATCAAATGAAGATTATCAATCAATTGTGAGCCTTGTAAATATAGCTGTTTGGGCACGTCCCGACAAAGAATCATTACCACTTCTACCTGCCCGCTATCATCTCTTCGTTCGTGCACCCGAAGGTATTTTTGTATCATTTTATCCAGAACCAAGAATATTTTTGGAACGGCGTGATAAAAGTGAAGAAGGCTATGCTGTTTTTGATCTTGCTTCCTGTCGTCGGTGTGGGCAGGAATACTTGGTCGGTGATATTATAGATGGAAAGCTAAAACATTCTTTTGGTGAGATAGATACCCCAAGAAAAAACCGATATTTTCTTTTGTGGAAAGATGAAACTCCACTTGAAGAAGATGAAGATGAAGAAGTAGCCGTTCCTGAGGTAATAGCAGAGAAAGGTAAAATCTGGAGATTATGTGTAAAATGTGGGGCAATCTGGGAAGAGGATAATGCTCCTAGTTGTGATTGCAATCATGGGAGTGGCACTGTTCGGACGCTAATTGAAATCACAACCAAAAATGGAATTCTTAATAAGTGCTATCTGTGTGGTTTACGATCTATTAACATTGTTAGAGAATTTGTTTTTCAGCAAGATGCTCCTGCTGCTGTATTAGCAACAACATTATTTCAAAACCTTCAAAAGAAAGAACCAAAAGACAGGAAGATACTTGCCTTCTCTGATAGCAGACAAGATGCCGCATTTTTCGCTCCTTATTTAAATTTTACCTACAAACGAATTTTATTTAGACGTCTAATCATAGAAGCCCTTCAGCAAAACCAATCTGTAAAAGATTACAGGCTTCAAACCCTTTGCGATGATGTTCTGAAACTTGCTGAGGAGAAAAATTTGCTTGATTCGAGTATGGATGAAAAAGAAAGGAAAAAAGAAATCTGGGGTTGGATCTTACAGGAGTTCTGTGCCCTAGATCGTAGAATTTGTTTAGAGGGGGTGGGTTTATTATCTTTTTCACCAATTCCACCAAAAGAATGGAAACCAATAGATGATCTTTCTAAACCTCCTTGGAATTTATCCAAAGATGAGTCCATATCTTTGTATCGAGTACTCATTAACACTCTCCGTTTTAATAAAGCTATAACTTTCCCTACGGATGGTCCAAGCCCTC
>QMLZ01000187.1 GCA_003646995.1 Deltaproteobacteria bacterium
ATGGATGGAGACGCATTAATAATTCCCCAAAAGAAGCTCGTATGGATCTTGGACAAAATCAATGAGCACTTGCCCTGGGTCAAGCGCATAGGAGCCTATGCAAATGCAAAGAGTATAAGGATGAAGAGTCTGGAAGATCTCATCCGACTGAGGGAGAAAAAACTGGGCATCCTGTACTTGGGGGTTGAGACAGGCGACGATGAGACCTTGAAAAAGATCAATAAGGGCACCACGGCCAAAAATCTCATTGAGATGGGCAGAAAAGTAAAGCAGGCTGGTATCAAGCTTTCTGTTACCGTGCTGCTGGGCATAGCTGGTACAGAGAGGTCCTTGGTACATGCCAAGGCAACCGGTGAATTGCTGAGCCAGATAGACCCTGATTACGTGGGGGCCCTCACCTTGATGCTGATTCCTGGAACCCCGCTTTACGAGGACTTTTTAAACGGTGCCTTCAAAATGCCGGATCAAAGGGGCCTTCTCATCGAGTTAAGGGAAATGCTTTACCATACCAATCTGAGTCGGGGGTTATTTTTCTCCAACCACGCATCCAACTATCTGCCAATTAAGGCGAGACTGCCAAGGGGCAAGCAAGAGGCCCTCGAGCTTATAGATAGGGCCTTAGGTGGTGAAATAGGTCTCAGGCCAGAATGGATGAGAGCCTTGTAACAATTCCGGCGTGAATCCCTGGATGATACAGAAGGGCTATTCTCGACCGATCAGACCTCTTTCCAATAAATCTTCATATACATATCCGAGGTCTAACTTTTCCAATGTTTCTTTTGTGGGTATTCCTTCCTTGTTCCAACCCTGAAACTTGTAGTATTCATCCAGCAATCTGGCCTCATAATCAGGAAATCGCTTCTTCCAATGGTCTTCCGGAGGTTTTTCGTCCCTTCTTGACAACCCTCTTCTAATATTGTTGGCCCTGACCAAATTTCGGTTTCTCTTGGCTATTTCCCAAAGTCCTTCCTCTGTAATCTCTTTTCCCGTAGCATATGAAATAAATGAAGGAAGGTTATGTATATGATAGGGTGGCTTATAACCAAAGGAAGAAAGTCCAGCACACAAGCCGAGTGAGTCATCGATATAGTGCATGGTCTCTTGCCATTCAACCAGCTCGCAAATGACATCCATAGACGGATAATAAGGAAACGATGTACCAGGGTCTCCCCACTCCAGGATAAATCGCTTGAATTTATCCTCCTTTCCAGAAGGAATTTGTATCCAGTCGCTGATGAATTCCTCTCTGAACTCTTTCGGAAGAGGGCCTTGAGGTATTTGTCCTTCCATCTGCGTAATGTTTGCTTTTTCTCCCGTACTCCACATCAGGAAGTAAATTGGATTAAGTTTTCCAAGCTTAATAGGTATCTGTTCATGTTTTTTTATGGTGTTATGATCGTATTTCTCCGCTCCTCTTCCTATTTGTCTGGCAGCCCAGTACACACCGTTGGCTAGGATATCTCCAATACCTTCTCTATTGGCTATCCTATCTAGCAGCCAGAAAAACCTGCTTTCAGTATCAGGAGGGATTCCTTCCATATCCCTGTCTGTTAGGATCCCCGCTTCATAGAGTTCCAGCGCAAACGCAATTACTTGGGGCGTTGAGTATCCATCCATTCCATAATGCTGGGCACGGGAGGCAATCTTGAAACCGAACTCGAGATCATCAACCATGGCTGCAAAAACATAAGTCAGCTTTGAGAAACATTTCATTACATATGAGGGAAATCCCGGCAATTTGATTATCCCTGAACACTTCACAGGACAGTTATAGCAGCTTATCAAACGCTTCCGTGCCCTTTTCATTGCTTCAGTCCATTTGACCGCTATCTCCTCATTCCAAAAATCCTTTCTGCGATGCCTTGCATTTCCCCATGCGAAGTTGGTTGTATGCCACTTTTCGTCATCTATAGCCATTTCTTGCGGCGACCCAATCCTGGCGTGGATGGCCATTACTCCTCGGATGGGGTGTTCAAATCGGTGCTTTATAAATTGGAGTACTTCCTCGCACAACGCCATGAACTGCTGTGGACGGGCTATGAGAATATCCTGAGTACCTCTGACAGCTATAGCCTTCAAATTCTTAGAACCCATCACCGCGCCCAAGCCCAGCCTGCTTGCGCTGCTTTTGTCAGTCTCTATGGATGCAAAATAAACTCTGTTTTCTCCCGCAAGCCCGATTGAGAGAACCTGTGCGCGAGGTTCCGCCAGTTCTTCGCGGATTAATTGAATCGTCTCGTAAGTGCTTTTCCCTTTTAAGTGACGGGCATCCCTTATCTCCACCTTGCCGTTTTGGATCCAAAGATAAACCAAGTCTGGAGATTTTCCCCGGATAATCAACCTGTCATAGCCAGCGTACTTTAATTCCGGCGCCCAAAATCCTCCCATCATCGAAAAGGCCATCAGGTTGTTCTGAGGTGAAATAGAAGATACGATGGTTCGATTAGCGCCTATTGCTGGTGTTCCGCACAGCAGTCCCGGGCCAAATATCAGCAGATTGTCTGGAGAAAAAGGATCTACCTCAGGGCCGACCCTATCCCACAAGATTTTGGCATTGACGCCTAGGCCCCCAAGGTGAGTCTCAACCAGAGACGCATCAGTGGAGGTCCTTTCAATATTCCCGGTCGTTAAATCGATTTCCAACTCATAACCGCTCTGTGCATAGTTCATTTAAATCCTCCTGCTATCCGGGATACAGATCCGAACCTTTGGCCTACTGTTCAATGGGAAACTCTTCAAGTAGCCAAAATTCTTTGCTGCCACCGTCTACGGTTACCCCTGGTTTTGAACCGTGATGGTCCGACGGCTTCTTTGATGGTGACAATCTACTTTGTTTTAAAGAGGGGGAAACACTGCTGAACAATGATTTGGAGCAAAACCTTCCATCTTTTTACTGGGCAAGATAGCCTCCATCAACTATCAAAGTAGAGCCAGTCATATAGCTTGCGAGGTCACTGCAAAGAAATAGCACTGCCCCAGCCACTTCGCTTGTTTTTCCAAACCGCTTTTGTGGGATGTATCGTGTCAAATCCTGATACACTTGCTCGGCCTCCCTTAGCCCTTCTGTCAAAGGGGTCTCCAGATAATGCGGCGCTACAGCATTCACCCTTATGTGATGACCAGCCCATTCTAGAGCCAAGCTTTTTGTCAGCAGAATAACCCCTGCTTTTGAAGCGCAATAGGCTGGGGCTCGTTTTACACCAGTGATACCCGCCGTGGAGGCAACGTTTACAATAACCCCCTGATTATGCTCAAGCATTGATCTGCCTATGTGCTTGCAACAAAGAAAAGTTCCAGTCAAATTGACATTTATTACTCTCTCCCATTCCTCGAGGGGCAATTCATGAGTGGGAACATAGCTCAACTGGCTCAGGCCCGCATTGTTAATCAGGATGTCTATCTTTTTGAACTTTGAAAGGACTTTCTGGGTCAATGAAATGACCTGTGACTCGTCAGAGACATTAACAACCTCACTCACGCAAATCCCGCCTATCCCCTCAATGACACTTTGGGTTTCTACCGGTCTTTTGATGTCTGCCAACACTACAGCAGCCCCACATCTTGCAAAGGCCAAAGCAATTTCCTTTCCTAGGCCTTGGGCCGCTCCAGTTATCATGGCCACCTTTCCTTGAAATGCAATAGATCCTAAGCAATCGCCATCTTTCAATCCATCCCTCCTCCGCAACTTTGACCGCACTCCCTCGGCCCGTCTTTATTCATGGCTGACTCGGTTGCCCTGCACTTTCCCGCATTAAGTTACACTCTTTTTATTGTACACTGCAGTGACTTCTGGTCAGGGTATCCCATGATAGGCTCCCTGCAATTTACGTCCGTCAATAGATTAGCATTGGCTTCTCCGCTCCATCCATGTGGCACAAGGACCACGCCCTCCGCCACTCTGTCATCCACGCGTACCCTCATGACAGCTTTTCCACGATTGGTTTCTATTTCAATGTGGTCGCCGTCCCTGACCCCAAATTTCCTGGATGTCTCCGGCCCAATCTCAGCAAACGGCTCCGGGGCAAGCTTGCGCAATTTCCTGGACTGCCGATGTTGGCTGTGCGTGTAATACAGGCTCCTGTTCCCCACCGATAAAATAAGAGGGTATTTTTTTAAAAACTCTTTAGGCGCGCGTAAAGGGCTTCTTTCTGGCTCCAGGTAAGTAGGGAGTGGATCATATCCTGCCTTTTCAAGGGTCTCACTATATATCTCAATCCTTCCGGAAGGGGTACGAAACGTTTTTTCTTTTATCTCGTAAGTCTTCTGTGCGTAAAAGTCTCCTTCGGGTTTTTCATTAAGGAGATAGTCGAAGGAAAGTCCGGATGGCTCAAGCAAAAAGCCCACAAACTCTTCCTCTGTTTTCCAAGGAAAATACTCTCCCAGCCCAAGTGCACTTGCAAGTGCTGTTATAAGCCGCCACTCTGACCAACTCTCATATAACGGCTCAATGCATTTCTTGCGCAGCATAAGGTAGGGAATGCTATGGCAAACATTGTATGTATAAGCCACGCCCCACTTTTCTAAATGAGAACAAGCTGGTAACACATAGTGAGCCTCTTTGGCTGTTTCTGACAAGAAAAGATCATGAACGATCAAAAGATCAAGCTTTCTGAAAGCTTCTCGGAAGGCATTGCTATCGGGCATTGATACCAAGGGATTTCCTCCCACTACGAGGAAAGCCTTGAGCTTTTCGGGGATACTTTGAGGGACAAGACTCACCACACCAAAAGGGGCTTTTCTTCCCCAAAACTCATAAAATAAAGGATACTGGTCCGCGCCTATAGGCCTGCCCTCTGGATGCAGACCTGGATTTCCAAGCCGCGGTGGAGGGCTTGTAACCCACCCCCCGGGAATATTCACATTGCCCGTAATTGCCTGAAGTACGGCGAAGGCACGGCTGTTCTGGGTTCCATTGGCCGTCTGATCTTGCGTACATGTCCCTTGAAATATACTGGCTCCCTTGGTCGTCGCATAAAGCCTGGCCAATTTCTTAATATCGTCCGCCTTCACCCAGGTTATTTTCTCAGCCCATTCAGGATTGTATCTCCTTACGTGCTCCTCAAGCTTGTCGAATCCATAGGTATATCTGCCAACAAACTCTTTATCATAAAGGCCCTCACCAATGATAACATGCATCAAAGCCAGAGCTAATGCACCATCGGTTCCGGGTCTTATTCTTAGATACATGTCCGCCTTTTCTGCAAAGGGAATTCTCTTCGGATCGATTACTACCAGTTTGGCTCCTCTCTTGAGGTTTTTCTGAATGAAAAACTTCAGAGGAAAATCAGATTCATGAGGATTATGTCCCCAAAGCACATATAAATTGGAGTCAGGTTCTTCAACGGGGTATCTTCCAAAGGTGAGCTGCCGCGTTCTTATCCGCATACGGTAGCAGATACTTTCTACTGAGAAAAAATTGGGCGATCCGTATGCGGCCTGGAAATGATGGATAAGTGTTGACATCTCCAGATTTTCGACACCTATAGACCCGCAGAAAAAACCCAGAACCTCTGGGCCAAATCGGTCTTTGAGATCATTGAGTTTGCCTGCTACTTCATTTAAGGCATCGTCCCATGAGATTTCTTGAAATCCCCCTTTAGATCTCTTAAGAGGCTTTTTCAGCCTTTGATCACTATAAATGATATCCAGAGCGTTTGCCCCCTTGGGACAAAGCCGGCCCTGGTTTAAAGGATGCGAATCAAGCCCTTTAACCTTAACGGCTCGCCCATCTTCCACAATAACCTCGCACCCGCAACTGTGGTAGCATAGGGTGCAGTCTGTCAGTACCTTCTTTTTTTGGCTCATACATAGCTCCTTCACACCATTTAATAACAATCCTTAGGCCACCTAAAAAAATCATTCACTGCTCAAAAAATTTCAAGAAAACAGACAATCACAATGTCAATCCGAAATCTTTCTTTCATGCATTGGCCCTCCTTTCTTATTATGGGGTTGACATTCATATGACTCTATTGGCTGATGCCTCTTTGTAACCGAGATTTGAGGAGATACTGACGCAGGCACTCCGCACAAGTCTCACGTACCGTTTGATATCCCCTTCCGATAGCCTTGGAGTCGAAAGTATAGCTATTCCCAAA
>QMLZ01000188.1 GCA_003646995.1 Deltaproteobacteria bacterium
AGCCACACAGCAAAGGCAGGATTCGCCACCAGGATTGCCGCTTTCTTTTTGAGGATTTTTTCAAGGAACGGCCCGCTTACGGTCCATACCTTTCACGGCAATGTATTCAAAGGGTATTTCAAGCCCTCGAAAACCCTGGCTTATATCTGGATCGAAAGGGCACTGGCTAGAATCACGGATATTGTAATAGCTATCAGCCCGGCCCAAAAGGAGGAGTTGGTCCATACCTACAAAATTGCATCAGATGAAAAAGTAAAGGTTGTGCCCTTGGGCCTGGAGCTGGACCGATTCCTCACGTGCGGAAAGCTAAACGGCAAATTCAGGCACCGATTTTCCATAGACAAGGATTGCTTTTTAATCGGAATAGTGGGCAGGCTGGTCCCCATCAAAAACCACGTGATGTTCTTGAAAGCAGCCAAGATCTTTGTCTCGGAACACCCAGATATTAACGTCAGATTCGCCGTTGTCGGGGATGGAGAGTTGAGGGACGAACTTGAATCCCTTACTCGAAAGATGGGGCTTAGAGAAAAAGTAACATTTTGCGGGTGGATAAAGGGTATTCAGGCCGTCTATTCGGAGCTGGATGCCTTGGTGCTTACGTCTATAAATGAAGGCACGCCCGTATCCATTATTGAGGCCATGGCATCCTGTGTACCGATAATATCCACATGTGTGGGAGGTGTGCGGGATTTGATAGGTAGCCCAAAAGGGTCTATCGAATCCGGGGACTTCGCTGTATGCAGCAGAGGTATCCTTTGTAACAGCGGGGATTTTTTGGGGCTTGCAAGGGCGTTGGAATATTTACTGAACGAAGACGAGGAGCAAAAAGAAAAACGGCTTGTGGCAGCTTTGGAATTTGTGAAAGAAAGATATTCAAAAACCCGCCTTTTGTCTGATATGGAGTCTTTATATAAAGACCTTTTGAAAAAAAATCACTACTAATCTCCTCATCTTGCTAACTGACCCCGCGTGCTTTGGCCTCATGCCGACAGAGAGAGCTCATGGAGGGTGCAGGAGTCTCAATGTCTGATTATTACCCTTCCCTATATGCTCTGATTCTCCTAGCCGTTACATACGCTTCGAAGGGCCAATTCATGCAATGAATCCGAATATGCTTTCTAGGCTCTGGTTAATTCGAAGAGAGGAAACCCTCAAAGCTCATATGATTCGAGCCGCTGGGGGAAGCCTCTTCCTTCGTGTGGCCAATACCCTTCTTGTTATCGCCACGACACTGGTTCTCGCCCGCATAATGGGGGCAAGGGATTACGGCGTATATGCATATATCATTAGCTGGGTGTCTCTGCTCTCAGTACCGGCTGCCATGGGCTTCGATACTTTGCTTGTACGAGAGGTTGCCAAGTATAAGGCTTCTGGGAAATGGGATGCCCTGAAGGGTGTTATCCGATGGACGGATAGATATGCTCTGCGGATATCTTTTGGATTCGTTATAATCTGGGGATGCGTATGGAGGATCCTCTGTGACCGGTTTGGTCCACAGACGAATCTTGCTTCTTTGATCGCAGCAGGTCTTTTGCCCTTACAGGTCCTGGGCTTTCTCAGGAGAGGAGCGGTTCAAGGAATTGGGCGGGTGATTGAGGCCCAGGCTCCCTTGATGCTCGCCTTGCCGGGGGCATTTTTGGTTCTGATAGCGGTTTTTGGTCTTGTTTCAGATATTTCACCAGCAAAGGCGATAGGCGCGCAACTCCTTGCGTCCTTTTTGGCACTGTTATTGGGTACACGTATTCGCAGAAAACATCTGCCCAGGGAGGCAGACCTCGCAGAACCCAGCTATTTCCCCAGGCAATGGCTTAAAAGCGCGCTCCCCCTCATGTTTGTGGGTGTTGCGGGCATTGTTAATCAGAGGTTATCAACCGTTATGGCAGGCACCATGCTGGGCCCTGAGGCCGCCGGCATCTTGGATGTGGCCATTAAGGGATCTATGGTGGTCAATTTCATCTTGCTTTCTGTAAACATGCCCCTTGCTCCTGCTGTAGCTCAACTGTACTCAAAGGGTGAAATGAAAAGACTGCAGGGCCTCGTTACAAGGTGCGCGAGAGCCGCTTTGGCAGCATCCGTTCCGGTGGCTGCTATGCTCATCGTTTTTGCCAATAGGGTCCTTTCTTTTTTTGGCAAGGACTTTGTTGCGGGAAACATGGCGCTTGGCATCTTGGTCCTTGGCCAGGCGGTTAATGTCGGGGCCGGGTCAGTGGGGGTTTTACTGAACATGACCGGATATGAGTGGGATACAGCAAAAGGGGTGGGAATAGCCTCTGCGGTCAATTTTATTTTGAATTTGTATCTAATACCATTGTTCCATATTGAGGGCGCGGCAATAGCAAATGCAGTGAGCATGATCGTATGGAACGTCTTAATGGCGAAATGGGTATACCAAAGACTTGGAATAAGATCTTTCGGATTTTGATAGGTTTGTGCCCGGGTGGGTCCTGAAACCGGCCCAAAAAACCTTCAGGGAATCTTAGATCTAGTAAAGGAGAGGGCGAGTCCGTGTCAAAGCAGGAGATTAAGGTGGTTTTTATCGGCGGAGCCGGCCGTAGCGGTTCTACTTTGTTGGACAGGGTTTTGGGGCAGGGAAAGGGCTTTGTATCTGTTGGAGAGATGTATCACATCTGGCAAAGGGGGTTCATCGAAAACCAGTTGTGCGGTTGTGGACAGCCCTTTAGGTCCTGCGGGTTTTGGCAGGAGGTGGTCAATAGGGTATCTGAGCATGTGGATATATCTGAGCCAAGAGCCATATTGGCATTGGAAAAGTCTGTCGCCCGATTCAGGCATTTGCCTATGCTTGTTTTCCCTTCACTGAGGCCAAAAGAGTTTAGTCTGATGTTACGGGAATATGCCAATGTTTTAAAAAGCTTTTATGAGAGCATAGCAGGCGCGGCAGGGAGCAGAGTGATAATCGACTCTTCGAAATTGGCACCGCACGGCCTTGTTTTAAACGAGATTCCTGGTATCAAGGTTTATGTGGTACATCTTGTAAGAGACAGCAGAGGAGTGGTTTTTTCTCTGAGCAGGAGGAAGTTTCGGCCTGAGATTGTCTCCAAGAAGATAACCATGCCAGTTAAGAGTCCTTTGAGGGGGACGGCAATATGGATGTTTTCGAACCTAGCGACCTTATTGCTAGCTGCGAAAAGCGATAACTACAAAGTAGTAACCTATGAATCATTTTCTGAAGACCCCAAATCCGCGGTACAAAACATAATGACATGGACCGGCGAAGAGTCTGATCTTTCCTTTTTCTTGGAGGATCACAGGGTCCTGTTGGGTGTGGATCATACTGTTTCAGGCAATCCAATGAGGCTGCTTGTCAACGAGGCTGTGGATATCAAATGCGATGTTGAATGGATGACGGAGATCCCAACTCTGCAGAAGAGCTTAACAAAAGCAGTTACATTAGCTATATTCGAATACTTGTCTAGATTGGAGAAGAAACCCTAACAATGGGGTGAAGGTGGTCAATGGCGAGCAAGATTCCTGTAATATATATTTTGGGTTATGGCAGAAGCGGTAGCACCCTTCTCGATGGATTATTGGGGTCTATTCGGGGCTGCGTATCATGCGGCGAAATAATAGGGTTATGGCGAGACGTGAATCAGGCTAATTCTTTATGCAGTTGCGGTCAGAAGTTAGAAAACTGTCAGTTTTGGGGTCAAATTGTCAAGAGCGTACTTGCCAAGAATGGGGGAAGGCTCCCGGCCTCTAAGGCAGAAGATATTCTTTCTTTGATTAGCATGAAAAGGATTGTTCCAATCTTTTTTTCAAGAACCCGAAGTCAAGGGTTTAGTAAGGCTATAAACCGTTTTAAGGCTACAACTGCGAAACTTTATTACCATATCAGGGATCTTTCAGGCGCTCGAGTGATAATAGATTCATCAAAGCATCCCGCTTATGCCAAGCTTTTGTGTGAGGTAGAATCGCTCGACGTTAGAATTATTCACTTGGTAAGAGATAGCAGGGCTGTGGTCTATTCGAATATAAGAAGAAGGCTCGTGCCCAATATGGGCTATACTGCTGTACAAAATCCTTTCAGGACTATTGCTGGATGGTCTATACATAATTTATTGGCCAATATACAACAGAGAGAAAATAAAGGCTATTTTCAGCGTATTCGTTACGAAGATTTGTCGCGATCTCCTAGACCGATGTTGGTAAAGGTTATGAAAGATGCGGGATTGTATAATGAATTGGGGTTGACACCTGGGCATGCTCTACCCTTTTTCAGGGATGCCAACACAGCTTGCTTGCAATTGGGCCATGTAGTGTCTGGAAATGCCTTTAGGTTCGTGTCGGGCGATGTGACAGTTCAGCCAGACACGACCTGGAATGCTGAGCTCAACTTGGCTTACAAGCTTATTGCTAGTATATTAACTGCACCTTTGCTGAAGCAATACGGATACAGACTGAAATGGACAATAGATTAACATGAGTAAGAGAAAGATTCTTTTCTTTTGCTCCGAGACCTATCCTCCACACTATGAATTTTTGGAAAAGGTCTTCAACTTTCATCTGCCCTGTTACGGCTATGACACAGTGTGGATGATGCCCGCATCCGAAGCCTTGGGGATTCAAATGCACACTTGGCAGGGGAGACCTGCTATCCTGATTCCAAAACTGAGGGGGGAGTCACCAATAACCCTGTTTTCAGCGTACTATAGACACCTCAGAAATATTAGGAAGGCGTTTGATCTTATGATGAAAGCCCATGGCCCTTTTGACTTGCTCCAGGTAAGGGATGACCCGGCTATGGCAGCCTGGGCCCATCTTGCGGCCACAAGGGCCAATATCCCGTGGGTGTACCAAATATCCCACCTCAAAGAAGAGGAATTCATTTCGTATGCCCGGATGGGCATTTACGGCCCTCGGAGTAAGAACATAATGCAGGGTTTGGCGGGCTTGCTGCTGCGGAATTTCCTGCTGGGCTGCGCGCAGGCAGTCTTTCCCATAAGTGAGCGGATGAAAAATACGCTGGCTCGTTACGGTATCCGCCGCAACAAAATGGTGCCGGTTGAAGAAGGTGCAGATACCTCTTTATTGCCGGACAAATTTTACAAAAAGGCCAAACAAATTAGGCAGAGATTGGGAATTCGCGATGAGCCGGTGATCATTTATGTGGGAACAATGAACAGATTCAGGAGGCTTGAAATACTTCTTGAATCCTTCCGCATTGTGCTCGCGAGGCACCCCGGGGCACTGCTCCTCATGGTAGGAGAGGGTAGAACCCCAGATGACCTGGCTTGGTTGAAAAGGCGATCAAAGGATATAGGAATTTTTAATAATGTCGTCTTTACGCGACATGTGTCAAAACAAGAGGTGAGAGTATATATAAAAGCCGCGGACATAGGCGTTTCTCCTGTTCCTGCAAGCTACGTGTACATGAGCAGCTCGCCGATAAAAGTACTGGAATATCTGGCGCTTGAAACTCCAGTGGTAGGCACCGACATCCCTGATCAAAAATTTGTAATAGACAACAGCCGGGGCGGTATTTGCGTGGGATGGGATGCAGGCCAATTGAGTGAGGGGATCAATAAGCTGCTTGAATTGACCCGGGAGCAACGCAAGCTAATAGGCCGCAAGGGCAGGGTATGGGTGAGCAAGAACAGGGACTTTTCGGTGTTGGCCCAAAAGGTGGCGGATACTTATGATAGGCTCATTCTGGCTGTGGGTCGATGAGGGTCGAAGGAAAAGAAAGGATGAAAACATACCTCGTAACAGGGGGAGCAGGATTCATTGGTAGCGGCTTTGTTCTTAGGCAAAGGAGACTTCGTAGGGCACGGATTATAAACCTGGATTTGCTCACCTATGCAGGAAACCTCATGAATTTGGAATCATTGAGGGAGGATCCTGATTATGTATTTGTGCTAGGGGACATTGGTGACAGGGAACTGGTCCGTGATATCCTTGAGAAATATAGGCCGCAAGCCGTGATAAACTTTGCCGCAGAATCTCACGTAGATCGGTCTATTGATGGTCCCGAAGACTTTATCCAAACCAATGTCTTGGGCGCATTTCACTTGCTGGAGGAGGTCCGGCGCTACTGGGGAGGGCTCCAGGGACCCCAAAAGGATGATTTCCGCTTTCTGC
>QMLZ01000189.1 GCA_003646995.1 Deltaproteobacteria bacterium
CCTCATCCATACTGTGCCCCACGACTGGCATGAGGTCATTTTCGTCCCTCCATGGCGTGACGCCGAATGGCGCGCCCTTGGCAAGAAAATCGACAACTGCCTCTTCATTCTCATGGCTGTAACTGATAAAGGTCTTGATCAGCCCCCTCAATATCTCCACCTCCCATTTTTATAAATAACTCCCGTAACTTTTTATCCATTAAGCAACTCTCTGATGCTTAAGGCCCATTTTTTCTTCTTTTTGCAGGCCTTCCTGAATTGGTCCTTTCCAAAAGCACTTTTAAGGATTTCGGCCATTGCAGTTTTGCGCCCGTCATCTGTCTCCTTTCTAATTTCATCCAAGAAAACATTAACTTGGCCTGCGAGAGTGCCCTTGTTGGAATCGATCCGCTGCTTAAACTCTTCAAGCTTGCCTTCTTTTGCCGCGATGGGACGGTTCTTGTCTTTGGGTTTCAAGAAGCGGCCGTATCCTGCCCTTGTCTTGGCCCCGATGCCCCAGTCACTCAGTGCCTGGATAAGGATTTTCATTGCCAGATCGTTCCAGCCCGCTAGGCCGCGGACCGCAAAAAGGAATCCCCCGGTCAAGGCAAGGATTTTTACTGGTATGGGCTGGTCCCAGTCAGCAGGCGGGGCCTCGCCATTACTGGAATAATAGTTTTGATGGTGGCAGTTTATGATCTCTGGCACAAAGGGGCTCTTTTTAGCAGGAACCCACCAGGCATCCAGAAAGTCAACAACTCCTGCCGTATCCAGCTCGGTATCAGTGGCAGGAGCGCCAAACAAGGCACGGTAGTAAGCACCATTTATTTTCCATTTTTCCTTTTGCTCACCCAAAATTTTATTTGCATAGGCGGCACAAACCCCCTTTATTCCTGATCCAGGGATGTATGGCAGTCCGTATGTATGGTGGAGATCTATGCCGAATTCAAGCACTGATGCCGATCCCAATCCGATAAAGAGCCTGTCCGCCGTGGTGAGGGTTTGGCTCGTGCACCAAGGTCTGTCGGATTCGAGAAAATCCATCCATCTTTTATAGGCCAGTCTGTACAAGGACATAACGGTGTCCGGCACATCTTTACAGAGATCATGCCTGGTTTTCTCCCATTTCTCTCCCTTGTCAGAACTGGTTTCCACGACCCTGTTATACCTGTTCAACCACAGGCCGAAATGAGACGGAACATCACGATCCTGGATATGTTCTGCAATAGATCTTCTCAAAGCCTCGACAGCCATTGTGTTTACCCTCCTGTTTCGGCCTTTAGCACAGATTGAGCGAAGCGCCTGTGCCACTGAGACAGGGCCAGAACCTCTCTGCTCAACCGCATGTATTCTACCAGACCACAGGAATCAGAAGTGGCATATTCACGAAGACTCTCCTTATCCTCAGGAATCACTTTTAGATCTCTTAATTCCCTTGTCCAATTCTTGATCAATTCTAAATGGTGCTTATTTCCCTTAGCGCCCCCTTTGGCCTCATAAAAAGCCAGGGCCTGGACAAGCCCGGCGGTCCGAATCAAGGTCGGAGCGGCAAGCGCGAGCGATCCATATTTTTTTGCCAGTTCTGCATCACCATCTCTGGCCTTGATTTCCATAATATGTTCGAATACTATTTTCGCGCGTTTCTGATCAGTGGTCTTAAATATTTTCTCCATGGCTATTCTCCGCTGGCATAAAGCTGATGCTGCAAATACCCTTCCCTGTAGTGGCATTTCCTCCAAGCTGAAGGGTCAACTCTTGGGTCGCAAAAGTACTCAGGATATCCTCAGCAGTCATATCCTTGCCCTTCCTATACGACTTTGTTGCAACCACCAATCCGCACAAGATAGTCTCGGCCGGTAGGGATTCCTCATACCAGAGTCCACCGCGTTTCACTGTCCCTGTCTTTTCATCCAGCTTGATTCTGGCAGCTACCGGTAAGGCGGTGTCACACAGGAAACTGAAAACATCGTTGGACACGAGGGTAAATCTTGGCCTGGCTATTTTTGTTCCCCAAGCCCCGTCAAAAAAATTGGCACCAGTGAGAAAGTTCACCCATTTTTGCCATGAGCCATTGACCCTATTGGCATTCAAGTCCAGATCCTCAAGAAGGATCTTGACGCCAACCATATTTTCAGATTCTGAAAGGACAAGGGCATTTTCGGTCTCCACTTCGGGAATTTCTGTAAGATCTTCCCTAAGCGGAACCTGTATCAGGTCCCTGCGGAGACGCTCCAGGACAAGTGGTGCTGTTACGTATGCAAAGACACCGGCAAAAGACCTCACCGGCAGGGCCAGTATTCTCGCGTCGGTCAACATCAAGGCCGATGCGTGTTCGTTTCCGGCCTGGTTGGCAAACTCAGGGCCAAAAGCGGCCAGGAGTCCCTCCTTATCTTCTATATAATTGTTAAAATAATCACGGAGTACCCCCTTGATCGTTGATCCGGGTACTATGGGAAAGCCAGTCATGGCCTCCCTGGCAGTAGGCAGGTCGATGTCTGCAACTTCCTGCCCTACGCCACAGTGGATATTGCTCATGGCACGAATGATAAACAGTCTTTTTCCCATGATAGTGTCGCCCATGCCTGCCTCCTTTATCGCCCGATAGATATTATTTTTTTGTCTCTGTGACCTGTTGCCAGTTGCCAACCAGGATGCGGCCAAATCCATCCAAGGCGTCCTGCTTGTCTTCGCAAAGTGAGCTATTCCAGAGGATTTCAGCCGCTTTTTTGGGGTCTGTATCTCCATGTACTTCTACAAAATAGACCGCTCCTGCCTTTACCTCTTTGCGCATAGGCTTCGGGGCTCCGAATTTGCCTTTTCCCATATCCCAGCCATGACTGGACAAAAAATGAGGTATGCAGGCTGAGCGTAAACGCAACCGGATCTCAGTACCTGGTACGGTTTCCCAACTACCTTCTTCAAGTGACCTCAAGAGCCAGGATGGCGCCCATCCACCTTCAAACATGCCTGGTGTCGCCAGGACAAGCCGTAATCCTCTGATACCTTTGCCTATCTCTTCAGGCAACTGCAGCCAAGTTACAATATCCTGCCCCCACTCTATATGGACCATGCGCCTGTCTCCTCCCAACAAAGCCATATCCAATCCAGCAGGAGTGTCGGCATCGCCCATCCTCACTTTAGCTACAATCTGCATCTCATGTCTGAAACTGCATCCACTGGTGTTGAAGATCATTGAGTCAACTGCTGTGCCTGATTCTTTGTCAATGCACACGTGTGTACGTTCGTCAATTGCAGGCTCTCCAGGTCCAAGGTCATCCGGAAGAATTCCAGTTGCTGGCAAGTCCAGCTTATTATTGATGAGCCATTCTCTATAATGATTCCAACGCCAGAAGGGAGGCATCTGCTGAGGTTTTTCGTGCTCCTCTATCCATGGATAGAGCCAGTTGCTCCAAGATATGTCAGTGCCCTCTCCATAATTAAGGTCTTTGGGGACCAGCGCCTTGATATTCAATGACCTTTTCTCTATATGCTCCATGTTCTTCGGTAAGAATGCCAGCGCATCAGTAGGCGATGGCAAACAGATTTCCATCCCCTTGTGTGTCTTTAATGCCGGCAGGAACAGACCCAAACCCACCTTTTTGATTTTATTAATATGGTTTTCTTTTTGCGGACCGGCTGCGAAGTAATCTCTGTCCCTTGAGTATCCGACAAAGGTCCTCAGCATACCTGCTATGGTACCCGGCCTGGGCCAATTCAGTCCTCCGGTCTGGGCTACGCCTGCCTGTCCGAAAGGACGCCCGTCCCGGAAAAGTAGAGGATCACGAGGCGTTATCACCAGATCAATGTCCTTCATTTTGAGTTACTCCTTATAGCCAGCCTGTACCTTTGCCTGGGCAAAGATACGCGTGATGATCAATTCATTTGCCAGATCCTCCAGGCTCCTAAGTGTTGAAGCGGCTCCCAGGATTTTGTCTCTCTCTTCATCATTTAAGGGTTTACTGCCTCCTTTTGATTGTTTCCTTGAGAGTATGCGGAGGAACTCATAGGCCTGGGAATTTTCCGGCTCAATTCCCTTCCACTCCAATCTGTCCCCCAATTCCCTCGCCAGGACCTTGAGCTGATATGCAAATCTGTCTGGCATGAGGTCTTTAATATGACATTCTGTCCAATCAAGAAGACGCCCTACAAAGCCAAAACCTGATCCCCAGTGCTGATTGATTTGAATTGGTGCTCCACCGCGCTTTTCCAGGATAATAGCCAAGGAGTTCTTGCCAGGGTTAGCCTTGGCCAGTCTCTCCGCTTTGCGGGCTGTCTCAAGAGACAGGCCCATTGGCCTTATATGATGTACAATGGCCATACCTATAGAAAATGTGGGACGGTCGGTTTTGTCATGAAAAATTCTCTCCATGCCCTTGCCAAAACTCTGTTGCAGTGCCTGGGCGCACTCCAGAGCCTGATCTAACGGGACAAAGGCCAGGACATCGTCACCCCCGCTGTAGATCAGGTTTCCCATATGTATCTCAACCACTTCTTTAGCGGTTCGGGCAAACTTATCCAATGCCCTTGAAAAATCCTTGTGCCTTTTTTTATCTTTAAGTGAAGATATGGTGCCACCCATGTTATCCCCGTCCCCGATGAGGACAGCGGCATACTGGAGTGGTCCGCTATCCATACCCATAATGGAGTAAATTGAATGGATACACTTTAAAATTTTCTCATTGATCTGCTGGTCGTTCCCTTTTCCTTTTATCTCTTCCAAAAGGACCCGGGTCCTGGAGAGAAAGAGGATACTTGATCCTAAGTTGTCCAGCGGACAGCCGTCATACCTGCTGGCAATTTTGGGTATATGCTCCCATAAAGCAGGACGGCGAAACAACCGGGCCAGTTCTTCGAGCTTGGTCCAGGCTTCAGGGTTTTTGAGGGTACCGCGTAGAAAGGGGTCTGCGGCCAGATCGGACAAGCTGTCAAAGGCCGGACGGCTTTCTCCTTCATCTCCCAGTTTCTTGCCATGCCGTTTGACCCAACCAAGGGCATCTAATTCCTCATGCTCTTTTATCCCTTGTTTCTCCTTGGTCCCGCCACGGAATTCAGGCAAAAGAACAGATTCCCGACCACCGTCCAAACTGGACTTCGGCAGTCCGCCCCTATCCTTCCAATCTGGCAGGTGTATGGCCTTGCTGAATTCACGAAGGGATTTTCTGGCTGTCAGGAGTGAATCCACTCGTTTCCTGGCAGGGATATAACCTCCATCTTCTAACGGTACCCATGCACCATAAATCTCCAGAAAATCCTTCACCTGGATCTCGAACAGTGTGCCGTCAATTTTGTCCCTGGATCCCTTGATAGTCTCAGGGACCAATTTCTTCTCCCAGAAGGATAGGATGGATCCTTTTACCTCTTCAAAGAAACTGCGAGGGTCATCCGTTGCGATCTGGGCAAGCAACTTGTTGGCTACCTTCATGTCAGACCCTGCACTCAAGTCCTTGGCGGCATCTGTAGGGTTTGGAAATATGAGATCAGCTTTGCTCTTTTGGAGAGAAAGGGCGGCTTGCTTTGAGAGTTCCGAGAGGAGATATGAGCCGAACCATAGATCACGCAGCTTGCGGGCAGCGGCAATGAAGTCCTGCACCGGTCCTATGTGAATGGCCATAAGGTACGTCTTCAAACTCTGCCTCCTTTTCCAAGTGTCATGGGGTCTTCCGATGCCATTGCCTTGAACAGTGCGGTATAAGGATCATTGCCATTTAATGTGTCTCCATGTTTGGCCGGGCGGTCTGCCATTGGATAGGCAGAAGGTGGTAGTTTTTTTTCATCGCTCTCACGTTTCAGGCACCAGCCTTCAGGTAAAGGAGAATTGAGTTTGAGGCAGATTTTAATGCATTTATCTTGATTTAGCCGTGCAACCTTGAGGATTACTGGGCTGGACCATCGCTCCATGATACCATCCGAGAAACCATATAGCGTACAGTTTAGGGGATTCTGTTCACCAAAATGAAAAAGGATCGGCAATCCATAAGCCCCTCGCGGGAAATAGGCATCTTTTCCAAAATTGCCGCTATTGTATAAGGTCCTGATCGCATTTGGTTCTGGCCAGACACTGTGTCCC
>QMLZ01000190.1 GCA_003646995.1 Deltaproteobacteria bacterium
AGCTATAGTTTTCGGTGACAACGCTGGAGAGATAGTTCTTGATAAACTATTCATTGAAACATTAAGAGAAAGATACTCCATACATTTTATTTATGTGGTGAGAAACGAACCTACCCTCACAGAGACAAACTAAAAAGTAATTTTCCAACTCCCGGGTCAATATATGACCGCCCGGATTACAGTAGGCGAGGAGAACTTATGGAGCAGGACATCTATCTTCAACTAAGAGAGCAGCTGGATCAATATGGAGTAGGTTACCCCACAACCAAGTCGGGGGTAGAGATAAAAATTTTAAAGAAGCTCTTCTCTGAAGAAGAGGCCCGCATGTTCCTTAACTTGAGCTTGATGGGAGAACCCCCCGATTCAATTGCCAAAAGGTTGAACAAAGACGTCCAAGAGGTTGCATCCCTTTTGGATCACATGGCAAACAAGGGCTTGTTGTTCCGGTTGCGAAAAAAGGATAAGGTACTGTATGCAGCAATACCTTTTGTCATAGGTATCTATGAATTCCAAGTGGGATCCATGGATAAAGAACTGGCTGAGCTGATGGAGCAGTATCTGGACGAGGGCTTTGCAGAGCAGATGGCCAAACAGACCCCTCCCCTCAGGCCAATCGCGGTGAAGCGATCTGTTCCTGTGGCATGGAACGTAGCACCTTACGAAGACGCAATAGAGATGATCAAGAGCCAAAAAGAAATTGCTGTCGCCAATTGTATATGCCGTTTGGAAAGGAAGCTCGTGGGTGAGTGGTGTGGAAAGCCCCTAGAGGTTTGTCTTTCCTTTGGACCGGAAGCAAGGTATTATGTGGATTCTGGAATGGCCCGTTGGATCACCCAGGAGGAAGCCTTTAATATCATGGATGAATGCGAAAAGGCGGGCCTGGTTCCCCAGCCTACAAGCTGCCAGAACCCTGTTGCCATTTGCAATTGCTGCGGAGATTGTTGTGGAGTATTGAGGTCACTGAAAAAGCATCCCCGGCCTGCCGAGATTGTTTTGTCCAACTACTTCGCAGAGGTAGATCCCGAGGCTTGCACGGGATGCGAGACGTGCTTAGAGCGGTGCCAAATGGACGCAATCACTATTGACATGGAGGGGGTTGCCTCTGTCAACCGTGACCGTTGTATTGGTTGCGGATTGTGTGTCACCACGTGTCCTGGCGAGGCCATAACCCTTAAGCCCAAACCTAAACGTCGCGAACCCCCTATAAAATACAAGGATGCTGTGGTAAAAATGGCAAAAGAAAGGGGAAAGGACCTAATACCCATATCCTTTAAGAAAACCTCTTAACCCGGTGGCCAACGTGTTGTAACCATAGCAATAAAACACCTGGGCCCAAACAAATCGAGATGAGTTTGCCTAATGGACCTAAAGATTTCTCTTGATCAAGCCAAGAAGCGAGCCTTGGAACTTATGCCCATGGGATATCATTGAGGACCCGCCATCCTGCAAGTTATGTGGGAAGCATATGGTCTGGAAAATGAAGATATCCTGTGGTCGTGCATAGCATTTATCGGGGGAATCGGAGGGCAACAAATGACACCTTGCGGTGCCCTATCTGCAGCGGCCGTCTGCCTTGGCCTTAGACATCGCTGCCCCATAAAGGACAAGCCCAAGGCCAAGCAAGCAAGGGTCCTCATAAGACAATATTCCAGTGACCTGGTGCAGTCCTTTGCAAAGGAATTCGGCGCTATAAACTGCCTGGACCTTATCGGCATAGATTTCTCGACCCCCGATGGCTACCAAAAATTCCTGAGCAGCGGCATTTGGGAACAAAAGTGTAATAAGCACATAGAATTTGTAATCAGCAAACTTTATGATTTCGAGGAAGATAATAGGATTCTTCCATTGGCTTAAAAATATCCTTCCTTTCCCGGGTGTTTTCCCAATGAATTACGGAACCAAAAGCCTACAGGTCCAACAGCAATCTTTATGCAGTTGCCCACTTCAAGGAGGCCTTCATGTATACCTTGCAATTCGATGAACAAGTATGTGTTACTTGTCCAACTACTGACTGCCTCACCAAATGTCAGTACATGGAACTTGATCCAGAAAAGGCCCATGATGAAATGATGAACCTCCTCGCAGGAAAGGACTCCCTGGTTCTCAATGAGTGCATGACTTGTTATGCGTGCGAGGAGTACTGCAGGAGGGGGAATCATCCATATTACCTTATCTGTGAGCGCAGAGAAGAAAAAGGAATCTTGACTGCCCCAAGACCTATAACCAACCAGTGGATAAACATGACCGCCATGCAGGGAAAATTCATGGTGGGAGAGATAAAAGACATGGCAATGTCCTGCTGTTTTATCCCTCAGCTCTGCGACCTGGGAAAAGGGGTGATTTTCAGGGACGTTACTTCTGCATCCGTTTTTGGCGCTGAATTCATGTGTCCTGCGGTTCACACCCACTTTGCAAAGATGTCAGTTGTAAAAGAAAGGCTCCCGCAAGTCATGGATAACTTCAAAAAGTTGGGGGTCAAACAGGTCCTGTGTATGCATGACGAGTGCTATGGGACTTTCACCTCCATAGCACCAGCCTACGGCATAGAGGTGCCTTTTGAACCAATCTACTACATGGATTATCTTTTGCAGAGGCTACAGGATCTAAAGGACCAAATAAGGCCCCTCAACATCAAGGCAGTTTACCAGCGCCCATGTTCCAACAGATTGATCCCTCACAAATTCCACCTTGTAAAAGAGATACTTGACTTAATCGGGGTGGAATTACTTGAAAGGAAGTATCAGGGAGACAATGCCCTTTGTTGCGGTGGTGGCGGGGGAAATTTCTTTACTGATATCCTCGGCTCTGGAGAGGATAGTGCCGGCAGGATAAGAATCAGAGAGGCCCTGGATACAGGAGCCGAGATGGTTGCTGTTGCATGCCCCAATTGTGCCCAGATGTTGCTTGACGCGGCGAAAATAGAGTCAGCAGGGGAAAAAATCAAAATAGCAGATGTGGCTGAAATCTTTAGCATGTGTTGGAGTTGAAAGACATGAGCGCTGCAGGATATATGGGAAAGATCTTGTTTGTGGATCTCAGCAGTGAGGAATTTGAGGTCAAGGATCTTGATCTCAACGCGGCGAGGAACTTTCTTGGTGGGCTGGGATTAAATGCCTGGTTAATGGAACAAAATTATAAGATTGGGACTGATCCTTTATCGCCTGCAAACCCAATAATCCTTGGCGCCGGCCCGCTGGTTGGCACAGGTTGCCCAGGCACTGCCAAGGTCATAGCCACAACCCGGTTTCCCGTAAACGGCTCCATATCGGAGTCCGTGGGCTCCATGCGCTTTGCCCGCAACCTCAAGGGTGCAGGGTTTGACCATTTAATAATAAAAGGCAAGGCAAAGCGACCGATTGTCCTTGAGATAAGAGAGGGGCGGCCATATTTCCACGACGCAAAGCAATTGTGGGGCATGGACGTTTTTGACACAACAGATGCTGTAAAGAAATACCATGGAACCCCCAGATCCGGGGTTATTGCCATTGGACCTTCAGGAGAAAACAAGGTGGCCTTTTCCCTTGCCCTGGTAGATAAGGCCTCTACATTGGGCCGGGGAGGGCTAGGTGCTGTGATGGGCTCCAAGAACCTCAAGGCCATTGTGGCCTCAGGCAATGCCCGTCCTCAAATATACGACAAGAAGGCGTTGAATGAGTTGCTCGCAGGGATTAGGGATAGGCTCAAGAGATTCAAAAATCATTCCAGGGTCCTAGAGTTCGGGATCATGGAGAACTGGCACAACTATGTAAAGCAATTTTCCGCGTGCAATAATTTCAGCCGCATCTTTCCCCATGACAAGGCCCATACCCTGTACGGAATAGACGCGTACAAGAGTTTTAAGATAAAGAGATTCGGCTGCCCTTCCTGTTTTACCCCTGACAAAGAAATCCTGGAGATAGTAAGCGGCCCGTACAAGGGATTCAAGACAAGCACCACCTCTTACTTTAACAGCTATTCAGTAGGTCACCTTTTTGACCTCAATACTGAAGACGACAGAACTGCCGCAGTGCGCATGGCCGACACCTTGGACCGCCTTGGCCTTGACATGTTAACCTTCTCAACCATGCTGGATTTTCTGATCACCGAATCTGAACAAGGTAATTTAAGTCCAGATGTCTTTGACATCCCTCTAAAAAGGGATATGAATACCTTGCAATCATGGGCTGATGCCATTTCCAGGGCACAAGGCTCTGGCGAGGTGCTGGCACATGGATGGCGATCGGTACTGGAATATATTGGCCAGGAGTTTGCGCCCCGTGCCCCTATCATCAAGAATTGTGATATCCTATGGGAACCTAGGCTTGTGGGTCTTGGCACCTTAGAGTTTGAGCAGCTCGTATCACTTAAAGGTCCCCGTTCAGCCAGCGGGGGCTCCCCCACCTATGTTCCTGGCCAGCCCGAGGAGAACCTGCAATTGTTCCGGAGGCATCTGGACCGCATGGGTGCTGATGAAAAGGCCATTGACCGGATCATGGACTCACCTTTTGGTTTTAATGTGGGAAGGATGACGCGTTATTCAGAAGACTGGTACACCATCCTCAGTAGCCTTGGTGTATGCAACCGCCATTTCAATAATCGGTTTTACAGCCTGAAGCTGTGCCATGCACTGTTTTCGGCAGTAACAGGACTAGCAGTTGAATTGGATGACTTGAGGCATTCAGCTGTTCTGATCTGGGACACCCTCAAGAAATTGAATATAAAAGAAGGATTCGGCCCTGACGATGATAAGCCCCCTGCAATCTGGTTCCAGCCGATAGAAGGCCCTAACGGAGACCCCCTTTATATCAGAGACTATTTCGGGAAAAAGGAGCTCAGCCAACAGGACATTGAAGCATTAGTACAAGACTATTATGATGAAAGGGGATGGAAACAGGGCTTGGCTTCCATCCATTAAATTCGCTCCCAGAAGTTTCTCTATTGTATCTTGGTCAATTAGGTGCTATTTGTTTTGCCCAAAAAAGGATAAAAGGCCTCGCCATGAGCAATCAAGATATAGCATCCTTTTTAAAACAACAGGCAGGCAAAGAACCCTTTGCCAATCTTCTAGGTCTGAAGGTAATACGGATTGGGACAGGGTATGCCAAGGTCCAAATGCAGGTGGACGAAAAGAAACTTAACATCCATGGCATCACCCATGGAGGTTCTCTTTTCGGACTTGTGGACGAGGCCTTTGAACTAGCCTCTAATTCCCATGGGACTGTAGCCGTGGCCCTCAATATGAACATCACATTTTTCGCCCCTACTGCTGTTGAGGACACACTTTTCGCTGAAGCTCACGAGATCAAAAAGACAAGGAAAACAGCAACCTATCAGATTGATGTCACCAATCAGGCAGGTGAACTTGTATCCAGATGCCAGGCACTGGTCTATAGGAAAAGCGCCCCACTACCAGGACTAGATGGAGCAAACAGGGAAACCTAATTCCCCATGATTGAATAAATAAGGTAGATTCAGATGAAGATTTTTCCTGATTGTATCCCATGTATTTTACAAGTCTCCGTTTCCGCCATACGTCGAGTCACCGAAGACCTTGACCAACAGAAAGGGGTGTTGAAAGAAGTTCTAAAAATACCTCCCCTCAAGGGAGAGCAATGGGATGTTACCAGTGCTGAGGTTGTTGAAAGGGTCTTTGAAATCATCTCTACACACTCAGGAAACAAAGATCCTTACAGGGCTGACAAGAAGCGCCTCAACGAGAGCCTATTAGAGATCTATCAAGAGTTCAGAGATCTCGTACATTCTTCAGACGACCCCTGCTTGACTGCGGTGAAGCTATCTATTTTGGGAAATTCTATGGATGCCATGGTGCACGATAATCCTGTAGAATTAGTCCAGCTGTTGCAGCAAAAGGCGAGGAACATGTCGTTACCACAAGACACCTATGCCGAACTCGAAAAGACCTTGAAGTCAGCCAAGATAGCTATAGTTTTCGGTGACAACGCTGGAGAGATAGTTCTTGATAAACTATTCATTGAAACATTAAGAGAAAGATACTCCATACATTTTATTTATGTGGTGAGAAACGAACCTACCCTCACAGA
>QMLZ01000191.1 GCA_003646995.1 Deltaproteobacteria bacterium
ACCCGGCATGGGTGATGATATACAGGCTATGAAGGCAGGGATCATGGAGATAGCTGATATCATTGTGCTCAACAAGGCGGATCTGGACGGAGCGGAGAGGTCTTTAAGGCAGTTGAGTGAGGCGTTGACCATGGCGTGTACAGAGGAAGGCACCTGGGTGCCGAAGCTGATCCCGACGGTATCAGTTACAAGCAAACTGGGAAACATCCAGGGTATTAGTGAACTCGTTTCAGCGATAGCGGACCATCAGAAATATTTGAAAGATAGCGGGGCGATCGATAAGGTCAATTTTGAGAGAGTTGAACAGGAGTTGGGCCTTATCTTCAAAGATGAACTGCAAAAGCTGATCTTTAAAGGACTCAAAGGGACGGGCAAAAAAAGGAAATATATTGAAAGCATCATTGATGGGGAGAATGACCCCTATTCCGTGGTTGAAGAGGTCTTTGACACCTATCTTGGGATAAAGGAGTCCTGAGGCATGAACAATGAGCCTCATACAGGATCAGGTCATGATGAAAAGAGTGGGGATCTGACTCGAAGGCACTTCAAGAACCTCTCAGGGTTCCCTATTAAATCCTTGTATACCTCTGAAGATATCATCGGCCTTGATGAGGGCCTGGATCTCGGCTTGCCAGGAGAGTATCCATTCACTCGCGGGGTCTACAAAACCATGTATCGTGGAAAGGCCTGGACCATCCGACAACTTGGTTCCCTGGGTTCGCCTTCGAAGGCCAACCAGAGAATCAGGAAGTTGATCGAAATGGGTGCCACGGGAGTGAGTATCTGCTTTGATATGCCAACTATCATGGGGAGAGACTCGGATGACCCCTTGGCTGAAGGTGAGGTGGGAAGTTGCGGTGGGGTAGCCATTGATTCCCTGGAAGATATGCGCAGCCTTTTGGAAGGGATTCCGCTTGATAAAATCAGCATCAATTTTGTTTCTAATTCACAGTCTTCAGTTATTCTGGCCATGTTTGTGGCGGTTGCAGAGCAACGTGGCATCGCTCTTGAAAAGCTAACAGGCACGATGCAGAATGATATCCTCAAAGAATACCAAGCCCAGAAATCATACTATTTTCCCCCAAGACCTTCCATGCGTCTTACCATGGACACCCTCAGCTTTTGCACTAAACATTTGGCAAGGTTCAATCCAATAAGTATCAGCGGGTATCACCTTGCATCAGCGGGCGCTACACCCGTACAGGAACTGGCCTTCACTTTAGCCAACGGGTTTACCTATGTTGAGGAGGGGATGAAGAGAGGGTTTTCAGTTGACAGCTTTGCTCCCCGCCTTTCCTTTTTCTTCAAAGCCCACAATGATTTTTTTGAAAACATTGCCAAATTTCGCGCGGCTAGAAGGATCTGGGCAAAGACCATGCGCAAAAAATATGGCGCCAGAGATCCACGCTCCTGGCGATTTAGGGTCCATACTCAAACTTCAGGGTCTGCGCTTACGGCCCAACAACCTGAGAATAATATTATCAGGGTGACCATCCAAGCGCTTTCCGCAGTGCTGGGAGGGACCCAATCGCTGCATACGAACGCTTTTGACGAGGCCTTATCCATACCAACGGAAAGATCAGAAAAACTCGCCTTGAGGACACAACAGATCATTGCCCACGAAAGCGGGATTACCAACACGGTAGATCCTCTTGCAGGGTCTTTCTATGTTGAGGCATTGACTAACCAGATGGAGTCAGAGTGCTATAATTATTTCAAACAGATCGAGAAACTTGGCGGTGTTATCTCAGCAATAGAAAAAGGCTATTACACAAGGACAATCGCTGATTCCGCCTTTAGTTATCAAAGAGCCATCGAAAAAGGAGAAAGGATTGTTGTCGGCGTGAACAAGTTCGTTGAGCAGGAAGAGACGGACATTAAATTGAGGGAAGCTGATTCGGGATTTGAGAAAAAGAAGGTCGAGGCCTTAGGAGAGCTTAGAAAGAGCAGAGATAAGAATTTAGTCAAGTTATGCATTAATGAAGTCAGAGAGGCTTGCCTCGGATCGGATAATATTATGCCGGCACTGATAAAGGCGGTGAAGGCACATGTTACCCTGGGGGAAATCATTGCCGTGATGAGGGAGGTCTTTGGTGAATTCCGGGAGGAGGCTGCATATTAACCGTGGCTTGAGGAAACGGGTCGAAATGGGCAAAAAGACGAAAAAAAGGATAAGGATTAATGATAGCCAAGCCGGGCCTTGACGGCCGTGACAGGGGTGCAAAGGTGGTGGCAAGGGCATTGCGCGACGCCGGGATGGAGGTCACCTATACCGGCCTTCACCAAACCCCGCTTCAGATTGTCACCATAGCAATTGATGAAGACGTAGACGTGATTGGGTTAAGCATCCTTTCAGGTGCGCATAAGACAATATTCCCGAAAATTATGGCCCTCCTAGAAGAGAAAGGAGCCTCAGACATATTGGTTTTTGGTGGTGGAACAATTCCGAAAAAAGATTGCAGAAATCTGGAAACATTAGGCGTTGGAAGGATCTTTACACCTGGCTCAGATACTCAGCAAATCATTGACTACATAAACGATGTTATTAGGGGCTAGAACTATGAGTAAACTCTTTAACGAGCAGATAATCAAGGAAATTGCAAAAGCCAAAGATGAATGGGAAAAGGCTTATCCGCATGAAAAGGAAAGGGATGTCGTCTTTGAAACCCTTTCAGGTATTCCTGTTAAGCCATTGTATACACCAGGCGATACGAATGATTTGGACTATCTTCATGATGTTGGTTTTCCTGGGAATCCTCCATATGTGAGGGGCGTGCATCCCACAATGTACCGAGGGCGTGCCTGGACAATAAGGCAACTAGCAGGTTTCGGCCCGGCAGAGGAAACCAATGCCAGATTTAAATTGCTTTTAAAGGAAGGTGCAACAGGAATAAACGGGACTTTTGATTACCCCACCCTTCGTGGATATGACTCCACGGATCCTTTGGCCTACGCTGATTGCGGTAGGGGCGGCGTTGCCATTGATACGCTGGAAGACATGCGTATCCTTTTCGAAGGTATACCTCTTGATAAGGTCAGCACCTCCTTGGTCACGTGTCAGCCCATATGCAACATCACTGTCCAGTCCATGTATTTTGCCAATGCCAGGAATCGCGGTATTCCTCTGAACAGGCTTAGGGGAACAAGTCAAAACGATTTTTTGATGGAGACATGCATGGCCACGGCTCCGGGTGGTGTATTGCCTCCTGAGGCATCTTTCAAGTTGAGCTGCGATGCCATCGAATATTGCGCTAAATATGCACAGCGCTGGAACCCCATAAGTTTTGCAGGCTATAACTACAGGGAAGCCGGGTGTACTGCTGACCAGGAAATAGCTTTTGTTATTGCGAACGCTATTGGATGTTGCGAGGAGCTCATCAGACGTGGACTGGATATTGACAGCTTTGCTCCAAGGCTCAGCTTCTTTCTAAACGCTCATAACGATTTATTTGAAGAGATCGCTAAATACCGCGCTGCCAGGAGGATCTGGTGCAGGGTAATGAATGATCGGTTTAAAGCGAAAGATCCCCGCTCAAAGGCGTTCAGGTTCCATGTCCAGACATCAGGGGTTGCCCTTACACCTCAACAGCCGTTAAACAACATAGCGCGCTCTGCGTATCATGCTCTATCAGCCGTTTTAGGAGGCGCGCAGTCGGTCCATATAGATGCCTATGATGAAGCTCTCTGCATTCCAACCGAACTTTCTGCCATTACAGCCCTTAGGTGCAACCAGATCTTGCAGTTAGAGACTAGGGTCACACATACTATAGATCCCTTGGGAGGATCTTATTTTGTGGAATCCCTCACCAATGAGTTGGAGAAAAAGATAGTAACGCTTCTGGATGAAATTGACCAACTCGGCGGGATCGTCAAAGTGACGGAGACGGGCTGGATACACCAAAAGGTTGCTGACGCATCCTATGAATACCAGAAGCGCGTTGAAACAGGCGAGATACCTGTCGTGGGACTGAACTGCAATGGGATAGAGGAGGAGGTACTCCCCATAGAAGTCTTCAAGGTTCCTGAGACACTTAAGATCCAGGAGGAGAGGCTAAACAGGATTAAAAGCAAACGTAATGATTTGGAAGTACAGCGTGCACTGGATGCAATTTCTCGCTGCTGTAATGACGACGGGAATCTGATGGAGGTAATCGTAGAGGCGGTTCAAACCTTGGTGACTGAGGGGGAGATATCAACTGTGCTCAAGAATAATTATGGGACATGGGACCCGCCGTTGTTCTGAATTTGTGGGTTTTTATGAGCTTTAATAGTGCTGGTGAACCGCTGATGATGAATTGTGAAGATGCGGCCTTTTATGAGATATTATGTTTATTGTTCCATGTGATGTGCGTTTGAAAATCAAGGAGAAAGATATCAATGAAAAAGGCAATGAGGATTATTATAGCACGGCTTGGCATGGATGCGCACTGGAGAGGGAGCGTGGTGGTGGCCCGTGCCCTGCGCGATGCTGGAGTAGAGGTGATTTACCTAGGCAATCAATTGCCGGAAACCATTGTTAAGGCGGCCATTGACGAGGATGCAGATATGGTTGGTTTGAGCACCTTGTCCGGAAATCACATGGTATTGGCACCGGAGGTGGTTCGACTCCTCAGGGAGAGTGGAAAGGCTGATACCCCGGTGATTCTTGGGGGCACTATACCCCCTGATGATATTCCGAGGCTCAAAGAGGCAGGGATAGCAGAAATTTTTGGGCCGGGGTCATCCCTGAAAAAGATCATCGACTTTGTATCCGATCAAATTAAGGCCTTGCGCAACGGCTAAGTCAAGATAGTTCGGGCAGGAATGATAAACCTTCAAATTTTTCACGTATTCACTATAACATCTGACAGAAGAAGGAGGAATAAATGAAATGAAAGGAATTACCGCTTACGGAATTCATGTGCCGTACTATCGGATGAAACGCGAGGTTATTTTAAAAGCAATGGGGTGGTTCAACCCCGGTATTGCAGGCCTGGCAAAAGGAGAGAAGGCCGTTGCAAATCATGATGAAGACAGCATTACGTTGGCCGTCGCTGCCGGTATGGATTGCTTCACTGAGATTGATAGGGAAAAGATTGATGCCCTTTATCTTGCATCTACTAGCTTTCCTTACAAAGAAAGGGCAAATGCATCCATTGCCGGTGGTGCCCTGAATCTTTCTTCAAATATCAGGACAGCCGATTTTTCCGGGTGCCTAAAGTCAAGCACAACAGCCCTTATATCGGCCTTGAGCGAGGCCGATTCATCGACAACCATGGTTTGTGCGTCTGATTGCCGTCTAGGTAAGGCCGGTGGCACCCAGGAGCAATTCCTTGGAGACGGGGCCGCGGCAGTTGTGGTTGGAAATGATGGCGTTATTGCTTCTTTTATCGGTCATTATTCTCTTTCCTATGATTTTGCAGATTATCGGAGGAGCGACTCAGATAAGTTCATTCGTTCCTGGGAAGAGCGATGGATTAGAGAGGCCGGGTATTTCAAGGTGATTCCGAAGGCGATCAATACTCTCCTCGCCAAGTGCGGGTTGAAAATGGATGATATTGCCAAGGTGATTTGTCCTCCTCTGTCTGCAAGAGACCATGTGGCAATGTGTAAAACCCTTGGACTGGAACCTGATAAGGTTCAGGCGCATTTACTCGATAAAATTGGAAACACGGGATCAGCCCATCCTTTGATCATGCTGATAGGTGCACTGGAGGAAACCCGTCCAGGCGACAGGATCCTGGTGGTAAGCTATGGGAGCGGTAGTGATGCCCTGTTATTTCAGGTTACAGAAGAGATAGAAAAGCTGAAAAACCGGACGAAATTGAAAGACAACCTGGGCTACAAACGCCAACTCGACAACTACACAAAATATCTTTCCTTTAAGGGTATGCTTGAAAAAGAGATAGGGATACGGGGTGAAGAGGTTTCTCCTACCAGCCTGTCCCTTTACTGGAGGGAACGAAACGCGGTTTTGAGGCTGGTTGGTTCAAGATGTAAGGCCTGCGGAACTCCCCAGTTTCCCAGGGAGACTGTGTGCATCAATCCTGACTGTGGGGCGG
>QMLZ01000192.1 GCA_003646995.1 Deltaproteobacteria bacterium
CTGGGTTGTGGCCCCAGCGGTCGTGGGTTCAAATCCCATCACTCACCCCATAAGAAAAATCAAGGGGGGCGCTGACTCGCGACTCCCTTCTTTTTTCACCTCAGGAACCATACCTAAAAAACATCTTGAATCCGCTTTTCACACCTACCCCAGATCTCTTGGGGGAACAAGGGCCCGCCAGAGGGATGCCCGGTTTCGGGGCCTTGAGGAATGGATTTTTAGGAGGACCCAGAAGAATATTGCAATTTTTTCTGGCAATTACCATTCATAATACATATACTGGCGCCAGGAATCTGGCTCCAAAGGGTTTGTTCTAAGGCGTCGTAACCTGCCTACCAACTCGATATAACCAGGAGGATCAACATGCCCAATATAGCAGCCTTGTTGAGAAGCGAGATAACCCGCCTCGCGCGCAAGGAGATAAGAACTCAAACCGAGCCCCTAAAAAAGGCCAACGCCCAAAGCAGGAAAAAAATCGCTGAGATGAGGCGTCAGGTATTGGACTTGCAGAGAAAAGTGGCAAGGCTTGAAAAGCAGTTGCAAAACGCAACAGGTACAAGTCCAGAGCCTCAACAGCAGCGCAGAAAGATCTACAGGTTTTCGGCAAAGGGTCTCCGATCCAGCAGGGAACGGTTAGGGCTTTCAGCAGCTGACTATGGCAAGCTTGTTGGTGTGACAGGTCAAACAATATATAAATGGGAGAAGGGACTGAGCCGCCCCCGAGAAAAACAACTGGCCGCCCTGGCTGCAGTTCGACGTATGGGTAAAAAAGAAGCCATGGCCCGACTAAAGGATTTGAAGTAAGGCCGTTAGACCTGATCCTGGCGTCTAGTCAAACCATTAGAAAAGGAATGGTCCAATGAAAAAGAAAATATGGGTTTCAGCATTAGGGGAGCACAAGGACGCTGTACAGGACCTTATGGGTAGAATGAAGCGGTACGGCCTGGAAGTTGACGGGCATTTCTGGGAAGATGATCTGGAAAAGATGGCATGGATGAAAGCCCGTGACAGTGTAATAGATGAGAACGTGGGCCTCTGGGCAATACTTGGCTCCCAGAAAGACCTCGAAAGCGCTTCCATAAGATATGGCCTCTCTGCCCTTGCAATAACTGTTCAGGCCAAAAGAGGGCTTGGCTTTCCGATCTTGATACTCACAACACTTGGCAAAGTTGAGAACACTTCACTTCCTACTCCCCTCAAAGGGGCTGATGTCTTGCCATTTGGTGATCCAGGCCTGGGCGCTAAGATAGTCGCAAAGGTTCATGCGCCTTCAAAAGAAATATTACCAGGATATCGGCTTGATGTTTATGGGAATACGCAGATAGGCCAGTGGTTTGAAGTAGGGCCTGAAACGGACAAATGGGAAGGCGCCATGTTGGGAATAAATGATGGGGAGATCACCTTTCAGGCTGTCGGTCCTAAGGGCAGACTCCCGAGCACCTCTGTTCTTAACTATCCCATGAAGGGCCTTAAGCTTGCCATGGGCGATAACGAGTACGTTGCGTGGGCCGTCAAAAATCCTATTGATACGAATACCTCGTACTTTGTAAAGGTACAGGGCCACCCTTCAACGATTATTTTTGGCCCTTTTTCTGACTCGGACGATACGGACGTTTTTGTTTTCCAGCTAAAGTAATTGACATAGTTGTATAGCTGTGGTAGGAGCCAAAGGGAAATATCCAAATTTTATAGGGTCTTATGGATCAAAAGGGCATTCAACGAAAGAATTTGGACAATCAGGAATTCCTTAAACTCCGTGAAGCAACGCAGAAGGTATCCCAAGCCCTTGGCGAGCGTTTGAAGAGACATCTGAGCGTGCTGAGGCCGCTGTTTATTCCTCGTAGATTACTTGGGACTTATGTAAAGAGCGGGACCATGGAGGAGGTGGCTGGTTCTGATAAGGCCTTTGCTGAACTCCAGGAAAAATATGCAGCGGTGGCACAAAAGCCTTTTGGTCTTCCTTCGAAATTGCAAGCCCCTTTAGATCCGATATCAAACCAACTGGAAGCAGTACCTTACCAATTCCCCCTCCATTTTGAGAATAAAGACAGTAAGACAGTGCTCGTTACCTGTTCGTGTACGTGGACAATTTCGTATCACAGTGAATGTTCCTTGGTCCGCCTCAAAGCAATGCTGAAGGGGGAAGAGCCCAAAGATGCCCACGATATGAAACAGGCCATAATCAACCACCTAGCTATGGTAATATTCCTCGATAGGTTCCCGGCGCTCGCTCAACTACTGGAAGACTTGCGTTATTCAGTCGAGGTCCGAAACTTGGAAGATCTCGGGGGACTGCCGGTAGTCACTGTGAGTGCCCCATTGGAAACCTTTCTTCCACCTGATGATTTCATCATGCAGGTTACCCAGCTATCTGGCATACCGGCCTTTCAGGAAATCATTAGCCCGGAGGCCATTGACAATATGCCTGACCCGTTGCGTGAGTCATTAAAACAACTCATCTGATGATTCGACTTGTTAATCCCCATAACCCTTTGAAATGGACACACCAACACTTTTGAATCAACTGGAACAATTGGCCCGCAAGCTGGGCATCGAGGTTCGTTACGAGACATTTGAGGCAGAAGCACAACATTGCCTGGGCGGCTCATGTCGTGTCCGGGGGAAACATATGATCATAGTTAACCAAGACCGGCCTCTTGAAGACCAGGCCATGGTTCTGGGAAAATGCCTGAGAGGCCTGAACCTCGAAAACGTGTATATAAGGCCTGGCCTAAGGGATTATCTGAAAAAGCAGGCCAAGGGCATGGAGACCAAGCAAGGTTAAAAGTTTAAAGTCCACGGGTATACAAAGATAGAAATCATAAAGGAGGTTGAGAACATGGAGCAGGAAAGACAGGCATCGGTAAACTTGAATGAGTTTGTAAAGGACATTCCTAGTATTGCAATAAGGGTTATGACCAATTCCGCAACATTCTTTCGCGAAATGCCCAAGGCGGGTGGTTTTATGGAGCCCATTGTTTTTGCCGCCGCTATGGGACTCGCCTCTGGCATAGCTAGTGCAATTCTGGCCATCTTTGGCCTTGGATACGTCCATTCTTTTTTAGGTGCAATTTCATACATCATCCTAATGCCAATAGTTGCCCCCTTGTTTGGCTTTATAGGGGCATTGATACTTTTTGTGATTTGGAAGATCTTGGGATCTCAAGAGTCTTATGAGACCGCATACCGCTGCGGTGCGTATGCATCGGCAATTACCCCCATTACCACCTTGCTAAACGCTATTCCCTATATTGGTGCTGTTGTGGGGTTACTATGGATGACCTATGTTATCGTGGTGGCAAGCTCAGAGGTCCACAGGATAGACCGCAAGAAGGCATGGACAGTTTTCGGCATAATCTTTATCATATTCGCCATAGGAAGTATAACATCTCAATTTGCAGCCAGAAGGTTGGAAAGAAAGGTCGAAAAATTCAAACAAGAAATGGGCAAAGAATTCAAGAACCTTTCCCCCGAGGAACAGAAAAAAGCTGCGCAAGAATTTCTGGAGCAAATACAGAAACAACAAGAGAAAAAATAGGATAGTAACCTCTTCGAGGCGGAGGGTAGCGACCCAGCTATCCTCCCCTTATGATTCATGAGCATATTTTGAGATCGAAAGACTGTAAATGATCAGGGTGTGGGGTGCATGCCGAGCGGTAACCACATGCGGCGCTATAAGATGATTACAGTGGCCTTGTTAATCTTGCCCTCCCTCATCTTTATGCTAACCGGATGTGCCGGACCCAGGGAATCCGTAGACTTTGATCCTAAATTCCCTATGGAAAAACTCATGGCTTTCTTTGTGACCCAAAGCCCTGACGCCAATATTGACCCTCTAAACTCGCAGCGCATTCATGACGCTATTGTGCACACCTTACAAAACAAGGGCTATGAATATACTTCAGCAGAAACAGGGGCAAATTTCATTGCAAGCTATCACGTGACCATAGTGAAAAACGTGCCATCCAACTTCAGTATTGGATTCGGACTTGGTTCCTTTGGCTACCATGGAGGAGGTGGAATAGGCACCTCAATTACACCGACAACCAATGAAACAGAAATTCGTATAGACATGTTCGACCCGAAGACCAGGAGGGTTTTTTGGTCTGCTGGAAAAGTGGAAACACTTCCGAAGTTCGAATCCCCTGAAACCAGAGCACGATTTTTTAATACAGTGGTATCACAACTACTTGAAAAATTCCCTCCAAGACAAACTCCTTGATCATGTATCGTCTTGTGCTTTTGTTAGGCATATTATTTTCTGTTATCGGGTGCTCAAACCTGGACATTGAAACAGACTACAACCCTTCCTTTGACTTCTCTAGACTCAAGACCGTAGCGATTTTATATGCCAAAAATAAAGGGGAGACCATTACTTTATCACAGCAGAGATTTGCTGACGCAATAGCACATGAAATGAAGGAGAAGGGATTCAAGGTGGTTACTGATAAAGCCAAAGCCGACTTTTACATGGTCTTCCATCTCGACGTGACGACCACGCGCGAGATAGTCACGGATTACGAAATGATAGGCATATACCCCTTTTACCCCTGCTACTTCGGCTACGGCCCTCCCATGTTCCCAGTGACAAAGCAGTATACCTACCACGAGGCAAAAATAATACTTGACGCTGTCGACCCTGATGGCAACAAAATATTCTGGCGTGGTGTGGCAACGGATGAGCTACAAAGTTTTGCCTCACCCCAGGAACGGATAGAGTACACCAAAAATGTGGTGAAGAAATTACTGCACTCATTTCCTCCGAGAGCCTCCCGACAATAGCAAAAAACCTCAAATTCCCTTCTCTTATCTCTTCACTGCGAGAAACCTGGTTCTGTGTGTCCACGCCTAGGTTCTCGAACATCTGCTTCCCTTTTCCTGCCATCCGCCATAGGGTATGCTCGAACTGACAAACCTGTAAAATGTAATCCAAAAAACAATCAGAACCCGGGGGGTCTCAAATTTCATGCCCGTTGATGCCCATCGGGGAATTTCTCCTCCTACCAGCCCACGACCACAGGAGCCAACAGGTTGGAGACCGCTCGCTCTTCAGGGCAAGGTCAACCCGAGCTCCCTGCCAAACCAGCACTTTTGATAAATGGAAAATTAGTGTACACTCTTAACCCCCTGCAACGATAAACGCCCCCGGCGGCATTGGTAATCGAAAGGAGTTGGCCACAATGAAGCTAAGTGTTATTCAAACAAAATTGATTCACAAGGCCCGCGTATTTGACCTGGTACATGAGAAGGTAGTACTCCCAAACGGCACGGAGATGGAAATTGACATCATCAGGCATCCAGGTGCCTCAGCCATAGTTCCTATGAAGGATTCTGAAACACTTCTTCTGCTTAAACAGTATCGCCATGCGATAGGAGAGAGTTTATGGGAAGTGCCTGCCGGAACTCTCAACAAGGGAGAAACCCCACTGGATTGCGCCAAGAGAGAATTGGAAGAGGAAACAGGGTTTACTGCTGATTCCTGGCATAAGCTGGGGGTAATCACCCCTTTACCGGCATACTCTGATGAAAGGATTCATATTTATCTTGCAAAGGATCTCCGGGCATCGCGTCAAGCCTTAGACCCAGACGAGATAATAGAAGTCCGCGAGGTGCCGTTCAATAAGGCCATCAAAATGATAGGCACAGGCCAGATAAAAGACGGTAAATCTATCTCCAGCCTTTTCCTGGCAGGATTGTACCTCAGAAAATAGGCTGGGCCTGCCATCCAAGGCAGGCCTGCCTGAAAAAGATGCCAAAGATTGGAAAGGGTTCAACAGCCATTGATACCTGTGTTGGAAATCAGATAAAAATAGCTGTATACTGGTTCTCGGTTTGCGACCATTTCTATTATTGTTTGGCTGACTAATGATAGGATCGGGAAATAACTTGGGCCAACCATGAGAATAATATTTTTTGCTGGAAAGGGGGGAGTAGGGAAGAGCACGCTGGCGGCAGCCACGGGGCTTAAGGCTGCACAAGCCGGGAACAAGACTATCATTATATCTCTAGACATAGCCCACAGCCTCTCGGATATCTTC
>QMLZ01000193.1 GCA_003646995.1 Deltaproteobacteria bacterium
ACTGGTCAAGAACCGCGAGACAAAAGAACCTTTCAATGTTAAAGCTGAAAAGTTTGGCCCTGGTCCTCTCATGACCGTCAGAGTAGCCTCCGAGGCCATGAAAAATGGCCTTTACATGGCCGCCTGGTATGACAACTTAGTGGTGGCACCTCCTCTCATCATTAAAGAAGAAGAGGTAGACCAGGCTATAGACATCCTGGACAAGGCCTTGGAAATTGCAGATAAGGAGGCGGTGGAAACCAGCGTCCCTGCTTCCAGGAGTTCTGAGTTTTCGCAAAGCTGAGAAGGAGCGTATTCAAAAAAACAAGCAATTTGAAAGGAGATCAGTTCAATGGGCACGAATCCGGGAGTAGACCTGTCAGTCGAGTTCTGCGGGGTAAAGTTCAAGAACCCCTTTATCCTTGCTTCCGCGCCACCAACGACAACCGGGGGCATGATCGTCAGAGCCTTTAAGGCTGGCTGGGCGGGGGCGGTTACCAAGACCCTTGTAGAAGATGCCAGCAGCATCATAAATGTGACTCCAAGATTGGCATCTCTTGGATTTAGGGATCCAGAGAAAAGGCTGAAAAAGAACTATGCCTTGGAAAACATCGAGCTTGTTACTGACCGAGAACTTACAATATGGCTGAAGGAAATTGAAGAGCTTCGGAAAAAATACCCGGATCATGTAGTAATAGCCAGCATTATGGACGACGCAAGTAAACCTGAAGGATGGCAGAGTATGGCAAAGAAATGCGAGGATGCCGGGGCCAACCTCATAGAACTAAACCTTTCCTGCCCCCATGGAATGCCAGAAAGAGGTATGGGCTCTGCAATAGGGCAGGACGTCGAGCTGTCCAAGAGGGTCACTTCTTGGGTAGCCGAGGCCGTAAATATACCCGTCATAGCCAAAATGACACCCAATGTCACTGACATAGCTGTTGTTGCCAAAGCTTGCATGAACGCCGGAGCGAAAGGGATATCGGCCATTAATACTGTTGCTGCCATCATTGGCGTTGACCTCGAGACCCTGGTGCCCATGCCTAATGTGTCCGGGTACTCAGCCCACGGTGGGCTGTCAGGGCCTGCTGTAAAACCTATCGCCCTTAAGGCAGTGGCTTGCGTTGCAAAGGAAACTGGAGCCCCTGTCTCTGGAATAGGTGGGATTTCCACCTGGAAGGATGCGGCGGAATTTATTCTCTTAGGTGCCTCCACGGTCCAGCTATGCACAGCTGTCATGTTTTACGGATATTCCATCATTGATGAGCTTACCTCAGGTCTTGCTACTTACATGGAAAAGAAGGGTTTCCACCGGATTTCTGATATGGTGGGGGCATCTCTAGATAAACTTGTATCCTTTGGCGAGCTAGATAACAAGACAAAACGCAAGGCCTCTATTGACAATTCTCTGTGTATCCAATGTGATGCCTGTTTTGTTTCTTGCAGGGACGCAGGATACCAGGCCATCACCCGTGGCTCAGATAAGATTTACAAAGTTACTGAAAAGCTATGCACCGGATGCTCCCTGTGCTGCCAGGTCTGCCCGGTGGAGGGATGTATTACGTTGAAGCCATGAGGCTGAAGCAATTTAGATATAGATATTAACTATTATGGCACAGGAGGTGGGCTATGGATTACAAAATTATAAACGGGACCATAGTAACGGCCACTGACACGTATCGTGCGGAAGTGGGCATCCAGGGCGGGAAAGTAGTGCAGATTGCAAAAAAGATAAGAGAGCGGGCGCAAGAAGTGATCGATGCAAGGGGTCTTTACATAATGCCAGGAGGGATAGATATCCATACCCACTTGGATATGCCTTTCCTGGGTACTTCATCGTCGGATGATTTTCAAACCGGAACTATCGCCGCCGCCTTTGGAGGAACGACATGTATTGTTGACTTTGCAATCCAGGGCAAGCGCCAAAGCCTCAAGGGCGCCCTAAAAACCTGGATGAAAAAGGCCAAAAACAAGGCGACAGTAGACTATGGCTTTCACATTGCCATAACTGATCTTAATGACAAAGTAATGGCCGAAATTCCCGAAATGGTTAGGATGGGTGTTACAAGCTTCAAGTGTTTTCTTGCTTATAAGGGCGCATTGATGATTGATGACGGAGCCCTTTATAGAATACTTCAAGAATCCAAGAAAGCAGGTGCGCTGGTAATGATTCATGCCGAAAACGGCGATGTATTGGATATCCTCATAAACGACTACATCTCCAAAGGTCTAACAGGACCCAAGTATCATGCCCTTAGCAGGCCGCCCGAGGCAGAGGCAGAGGCTACCGGCAGAGGTATTGCAATTGCACAGATGGCAGGCGCGCCAATTTACATAGTGCATCTAAGCTGCAAAGAAGCCCTGGCAAAGGTAAAGGAGGCAAGAGACAATGGTTTTCCAGCTTACGCAGAGACCTGCCCGCAGTATCTGCTGAAGTCTTATACCAATTATTTGGAACCTGGGTTTGAAGGTGCCAAGTACGTTATGTCTCCTCCCCTCAGAGACAAATCCAATTGGGAACCGTTGTGGAAAGGGCTTGCATATGGAGACCTTCAGGTTATCTCAACCGATCATTGTCCGTTTAATTTTAAGGGCCAAAAGGATAAAGGAAAAGACAACTTTGCAGCCATCCCCAATGGGGCACCTGGCATCGAACACAGGCTGATGCTGATTTACCATGAGGGGGTAAACAAAAAACGTATAACCTTGAACCGATTTATTGATCTCGTTTCCACCACGCCTGCCAAACTGTTCGGGCTGTTCCCTCAAAAGGGAACTGTAGCAGTCGGTTCCGATGCTGATCTTGTATTATGGGACCCCAAGGCCTCCTTTGTGATAAGTGCCAAGAACCATCATCAAAATGTCGACTATACACCATACGAAGGATTCAAGGTAAAAGGCGTTCCCCGGATTGTTTTTTCCAAGGGGAGTGTAATTATCCGAGACAACGAATTTGTGGGAAGCGCTGGGTCAGGGCGCTTCCTTAAGAGAAAGCCTTTCCGCTTGACTGTATGATCTCACACTGCTATAAGCTAGCACTAATTTAGGTAAGCTTTCTTGAAAGGGGGGGGTGTGTAGAAAATAGAGATACTTCCGGAGGGTCATAGGTGGCTTTATTTGAGGTGATAACCACCCCATTAGGGGCCCAAACAAGGAGGGCATGCACTTATGAGCGAACAACAGAATGAAAAGGCCAAAGGCTGGATTGTTTATCCGATCGGCAGTAGACCCAAATGGCCCCTGGCCGTCCTTTTAGGCTTCCAACAATATCTTACCATGTTCGGGGCAACTGTTCTCATTCCCTTCATCATTGGCGGGGCAATGAAGCTGCCCCAAGATCAGTTAGCAATCATGATATCCACTATTTTTTTCACATCTGGAATTTGCACCCTGATCCAGCAGTCCCCACTAGGGAACCGTCTACCTATTATACAAGGCGGTACCTTCTCATTTTTAGGACCCACTTTTGCCATCATCGGTATGGTAGCAGCAAAAAAATTGACTGGGCCTGGTCCCATGTGGCAAATCCAGATACAGGAAGTGGCTGGGGCCATAATGATTGCCTCAGTGTTTGAAATTGTTTTAGGGTACACAGGGATTATGGGATATGTCAAAAGGGCAATCAGCCCGGTCGTCATAGGACCAACCATCGCAATGATCGGCTTGGCTCTTTTCAACATAGGGGCCCCGTGGATGGCAAAAAACTGGGTCATTTCTCTCATCACTCTATTTGCCCTTATCATTTATTCCCAGGTTTTTTCTCGCAGGTCACGAGTTTTTCTATTGTTCCCGGTTCTCCTTGCCATTGCCACTGGCTGGCTATGCTCTTTAATAGGAAGCCTAGCCGGATGGATATCACCCTCAAATGCAGCATATCTGAAAACTGAGCTAGTGGGTGCAGCTCCGTGGTTCAGCTTAAAACCAATGATTCCATTTAAGTGGGGTTTCCCGAATCTTGGTAGCAGCACATTGTGGGCTGGTGTGTTTGGAATGCTCGCGGGATATCTTGCTTCAATGATCGAGTCCATCGGAGACTATTATGCCTGCGCCCGCATATCTGAGGCACCTGTTCCAACGGCCAAAATGATCTCAAGAGGTCTGGGAGCAGAAGGCCTAGGGTGTCTGATTGCAGGAATTCTTCAGACCTGCAACGGAACAACTAGCTACTCTGAAAACATTGGCTCAATCGGCCTTACTAGGGTGGCTAGCCGCCGTGTTGTCAGGTGTGGTGCAGTGGTAATGCTCATCATCCCGATAGTCGCAAAGTTCGGAGCAGTCCTTGCCACCCTTCCTCAACCCGTAGTGGGTGCCATGTTTGTTGGCCTATTTGGACTCATTGCCGCAGTGGGTCTTTCTAACCTGCAGATGGTCAATATGAACAACTCACGTAATCTGTTTATTATCGGAATTTCATTCTTTGCGGGACTGAGTATCCCATATCAGTTTAACCCCATGCTCTCCGCCTCTGCCACTCCCATCAACTGGGCCGCCGCAGGGCCATTTTTCAAGGTGTTGGGGGATATTTTCCAGGCCATCCTCACCACCGGAATGGCTGTAACTGCTATCGTCGGCATCGTCCTGGATAACCTCCTGCCAGGGGCAACGCGAGCTGATCGCGGCCTTGAGGTTTGGGAGCAAGAAGCCTCTGAAGAGGCATGGGAAAAGGCAGAGGCCGAATGGGCCGCTATGGAGGAAGGGCAAATGCGCCCCGTATAAGTGTCCAGTTCTCATCTTAATGCACCATGTAGGGAAGCCCTTTAGGGCTTTCCTACTTGTTTTTTTGGATAATTTGGTAAACCGCACTCAACAAGGCGTCTTATGTCACCTTTTGTAAGGATGCTGGTTTATTCTCTTATGGCCATTTTTGGTCTGACTGCCATGTATTCCATCCTAAATGCGGGAAACCCTGATAGCTTCTTGCGGATTGTGATACCAGATCCCCGCTACGACGTCTATGTAGCTGGCACTACATCCTTCATTGTGTTCATGCTTGGATTTGTCGTCTTCTTTGCGCGAGATCGAGAGGCCTTCCGTCAGCTGCTTATGCTTAACCAAGAAAGGATACGACAGCTCAGGAGAAAAGGAAAAACAGATGAGGAGATAGCCGAGTCTCTTCTTGCTGCCATGGGGAGTTTTAGCGGCTACAGGCATAATCTGGCTAGGAAGAAGCTTATTGTTTACCTCTCTGAATTCAAGTAGCCAGGGCACAGAACCATCCCTTGGACAGCTAGGATATTCAACTTGAAGGTTTATTCTGTGGATTGTCCTAACCCTAATGGTTGCTTATGGATTTACTTGGTAATCAAGGTTGGATAATTATCGCCTTCGCCTTTTTTGGTATCATAGGCTACATATCATATATAAGATGGCGAGACAAGAGATGGATTGCTCAACGTTTCGGCAGCCATCGTGTGATTGCCATGAGCTTCGGGGTCAACTACTTTGGCAAGGCGAGTGAACCTGGTAAGCCCAGCAAAAGTAGTGGCTTTTTGCTGTTACTGCCAGATAGGATATTTTACCGAAGCCGCGTGAGAGGCTTGGAACTAGAGATCCGCGGGAACAAGGTAATCAGAGTTTATCATGATAAGATACACAAAGGATACGACCTACATCAATCGGTGATCAAATTGGAGTTTTACGGTGAAAAAGGGGAAAAAGACTGCGTTGCTTTCAGAGTTCCTTACCCCCCCCAATGGATACGGGCGATAGAAGATACCTTGCTGAAAAAGGCCAAACTCTTCCACAAGGACGAAGAAGAAACACCCGCAACCAGTTCCTAGAACCCATGACAGGTAAATGGTCGCGGGTTTATTACCCCTTGTTGATACGCCAACCTAACTCTAGCTCAAACGTTCTTCCCTTTTCTTTGCTATCCTCCTCAAAACCCTAGGAATATCCGCTAATAACCCTTCTGAGAGCTCTGCCGCCTTAAGGTAAAACTCCTTGATCTTTCTCTCTATCTCTTCTGCCTTCTTCTTTATAACGGAGCTGTCCGC
>QMLZ01000194.1 GCA_003646995.1 Deltaproteobacteria bacterium
AGGAACTGGTGTGGATGTGTATACCCATGGAGAAATGCTGCCCGCAAACTATTACCCCGCCTTCAAAAAATATGATCACTTTGTGGGAAACTATGGCAGCTCTTGGTGGCATCAGAACAAGGAGTTTGAGTCTTTCAATGGCCCCATCATACTCACCACTAACTGTCTCATTCCTCTTAAAAAGGATAATACTTACCTGGACAGACTTTTTACCACCGGCGTGGTGAACTACCCAGGTGCAAAGCACATAGCAGACCGCCCAGAAGGCGGATCCAAGGACTTTTCCGAAGTCATTGAGCTGGCCAAGAAATGCAAGCCCCCTGTAGAAATTGAAACAGGCAAAATCGTGGGCGGATTTGCTCGAAATCAGGTTTTGTCCCTTGCAGACAAGATCATTGACGCAGTCAAGTCTGGGGCTATTAAGCGTTTCGTGGTTATGGCAGGCTGTGACGGCCGGCATAAAAGCAGGGAGTACTTTACTGAAGTAGCAAAGGCCCTGCCAAAGGAGGCTGTCATTTTGACCGCAGGATGCGCAAAGTATCGCTACAATAAACTGGATCTGGGCGACATCGGCGGTATACCGAGGGTCCTTGATGCAGGCCAGTGTAATGATTGCTACTCTCTGGCTGTAATAGCACTTAAGCTGAAAGAGGCCTTTGGCCTAGAGGATATCAATCAATTGCCTCTGTCCTTTGACATTGGATGGTATGAGCAAAAGGCCGTGGCGGTTCTTTTGGCATTGCTCTATTTGAACGTAAAGGGGATCCGTTTAGGGCCGACTTTGCCCGCATTTATTTCGCCTAATGTGCTGAAGGTCTTGGTTGAGAAATTTGATATAAAACCGATTGGCACAGTGGAAGAAGACGTTGCAGCGATTATGGCGGGGAAGTAGAACGCGAGGTGCTATAACATGACATGGCAGGGGGATGGGGGATAATCAATCCCCATCCCTATACTGTAGGCTCTAAATATTAAGGACTCATACGTTGAGTATGGATTGCGATCAAATTTTTTGCCCTTCCATGCTGCCTTATTAAGAGAAATTAGTGGAACAGACAGCGCCTCAGAAGGGGTTAACACCGAAACGCCTTTCTATGATTGAAGCAGATTATTGTGGTAATCTTCTGCTGGGAGATTCCCAACGCTTGGCTGACCAGTTGGCGGTTATTAACCAAGTTACTGGAATCCTTGCCTTATATATGAAGGCCACTGGGATCGATGAGATTCAATGTTTCCCCGACAACATTCTTTTTGAAACCGCAATTCCTTGCTTTAGTATGATTTTAACGGAAGTACAGAAACTTTTAGAGAATTCTCAGGGCTTAGAGAGTTATTTCTCCTATCCCACCGGATTAGGCATCCAAGGTCATAACAGGTGGCATTCACAATAGAACCTTGGAGCTGGAAAAGAGAAAGGAAATATGACTAATTACAATTGGTTATATTGAGGCAGATGGGACTATTAAAAAATTCTCTATGCCTAAGATCCTAGGTCTTAAGTACATTTCTGACTGTAGGCCCGAATATAAACAACACAGGAATATGGTTCCCGCGCTACGGCGGGAACCACACCCCATATATTTTGAGCTCTGGAGACGTGGAATTCTAGATAGTATACTGGTAACTGGAGGCAGACAAAAATGGCGATCCCTGGAAATTTGCTCACTACAGCTATGGGCGTAATGCCTCACACGGATGTTGATCGGGCCTTGGAAGTAGCGCTATCAGTTGATATTCCATTCTGGCCCCAATTGCCCCTTTATAGCTATTACGAAGACATGTATGTACAGGCCTCGGAGCATTTCCCCGGAATTATTCTGGATCTGGACAAAAGGACTCTTCGCTTTTCCATGGAAAAATTCATGGCCGAACTTGAAGAGGCAATGGAGCATTTTGACGACCCGGAGTACTTTGACATTAGTCCGACCTATTCCGTGGTCTACCACCGCTTTTTGGAGATGGACTTGGCAGACAGGCCAGCAATACGCGGACAACTGGAAGGGCCCATTAGTTTTGGGTTCAATGTAGTTGACCAAGATGACAAGCCAATACTATTTGACGATACTGTGAGGCCCTTCATGTTTGAATTCATGGCCAAACGGGTAAACATCCAATTAAAGAGGCTCCAGGCCAAAAATCCCAATGCATTTATGTTTATTGACGAGCCCGGTTTGCAGTTCCTATTCAGCGCCATGTCCGGCTATAACGATGTCTTGGCCCACGAGGAGATGGAATCCTTTTTTTCAATGATAGATAGGCCCCGCGGAGTACATTTGTGTGGAAATCCCGACTGGGACTTCTTGCTGAGCCTTGAACTGGACATTCTTTCACTAGACGTTTATTCTAACGGTGAGATTTTCTCCAACTATGCCCCATCCATAAAACGGTTTCTAGACAGAGGTGGTGTGCTTGTATGGGGTCTTGTTCCAACCAATTTTGAGCCGTTTGAGAAAGAGGATATAAGCTCTCTTGAGTCCAGGCTTGAAAACATATGGGCCCGGCTTGCTGCTAAAGGGGTAGATACCGAACACATGCTTTCCAGAAGTCTTCTGTCTCCGGCCACCTGCTGCCTAGTAAATCCTGATAAGGAAAAAACTGTGGAAAAGGCATTCGTTATGATTGGGGAGTTGTCTCAGAGGCTACGAGAGAAACATCGCTTGGGCTAAAAGACCATTCTGACTTAAATATTGTCTCGTTTTGCCTTGATAGTCCGTAGAGGACATACTAAAAGTAATCTATTGCTTATTGCTGAAAAACTGTCTTTTCCACCATGGGCTGAATTTTCATATTACATTTGGGCCCGAGCGGTCCAGTGACCGGGCCTGGCTTACGGAAGTTATCATGAGGGTTTCCAGATCCATATGCCTTACACTTTTTACAATCATGATCACATTGGTCTGTAAATCCTCCTTCTCAGCCCAACAACGTCCGATCCCTTACCCGGATATTCCGAGGATATCTCAAAGGCAGATGCTTCTTCTGCTGAAGAAGAAAAAAACCGCCCTATTGTTATTGACGTGCGCTTGCACAAGCAGTGGCAGCAAAGCAAGAATAAGCTACCCGGTGCAGTCCATGAAGACCGTGCGAAAGTAAAGTAGTGGGCAAAAAAGTATGACAAGAATAGAATCATTATACTTTACTGAGCCTGACCGGTTGAGTCCACTGCTGCCGGTGTGGCACATCAGCTCAGGGAAATGGGATTCACAAAAGGTTCTTGTTCTCAACGGCGGCAATAGGGAATGGTGTAAGGCCGATCTGCCACTAACGCCTGATAAATGCACTAAGCGCCATGACACCGAGGGAAACCAGTTAAAAGAAGGAAAGCACGTCATGGCACGGTCCTCTATGAAGGCATTTCCAACTGCTCACTGGCAGTCGCTGGCCTCAGGGCTCCACAAAAGGGTGGCACAAGGCCCTATGTCGGTCACCTGTTTAACCTATAGACCTTACTTCTGCCGAATATAGAATAGTTATCCTCTTCACACGAACAATTATTTTACAAATATAGGATGCCCAAAACGGCTGATTTACAACCAATAGTGTATAAAGACAAGAAAGGTCGCAAGATAATAATCCGCGCCTATGGAGAGGAAGATTTTCCTAAGCTCAAAGAGATGTACGACAAATTCAAGCCAAAAGGCTTGGAGGCAGGCCTACCCCCTATAGAAGATCGTGTGAGAGAACAATGGCTGAATTCAATAACATCCTCTTTTTATAATATCCTCGCAATACACAAGGGAAAAGTGATTGGGCATGCGGGTCTTGACCTTTCAGATCCCAATCTCTGCCCAGAATATCTTATTTTCATAAAACAGGGCTATCGCGACGCTGGAATAGGCACGGCCATGTCAAAATTGATGAGCCAAATCGCCCATGCAGCAGGATGCTGCAAGGTTTGGCTTACGGTTCGTTCCGCAAATACCCGAGCCATAAGGGTGTTCGAAAGGATTAAGTTTCGCTTCAAGGGCGACATTGACATACAAAGGCAAATGGAGCTCATCATAAAAACCACACCCTTTTCAGACAAGGACAAAAGGAGGCCTTAAAGGGGAATCCTATGAAATCAGCCTTTATTTATTCACCAAGATACATAGAGTACAAGCCGCCTGATAATTATCCGTGGTCGGTTATGCGAGCGGAGGCGACATACAATATATGCAAAAGGCTAGGCCTTTTGGATCATTCCTGGATAACGGTTCACGAGCCTTCTCCTTTGAATCAACGAATTTTATATGAGTTTCACACCAAGGCCTATGTGTCTCTACTGAAGAAGGCCAACAGTGGACAATTTAAAGAGGAATGGCTGAGGTATGGCTTAGGAACCACCGAATGCCCTGTGTACAAGGGGGTGTATGATTATCATCGGTTGGCGGCGGGCGCTACTATGTCAGGTGTCGAGCTGATAAAAGAAGGAAAAGTAGACCGGGTATTCAATGTGTGCGGCGGCTTCCACCATGCCGGAAAGGATTTTGCGGCTGGTTTTTGTTATATTAATGACGTGGTTCTCGCCATAAAAAGTTTACTTGGTCGTTACAAAAGGGTAATGTACGTAGACATCGACGCACACCATGGTGATCAGGTCCAGGAAGCGTTTTACAATATCAGCAAAGTGTTAACTTTATCTTTCCATCAAGATCCCCAAACCCTTTTTCCTTTTAAAGGAGGAACTGAGCAAGATATAGGAAAAGGAAGGGGCAAGGGATACTGCATAAATGTGCCAATGGCCCCGGGGACAGGCGATGAGGAATTTCTATGGGCATTTGAAGAGATTTTTGTAAAGGCTGCAATGGCATACAGGCCGGGGGCTGTGATGGCCGTAATTGGGGTTGACGGATTGGCGGCAGATCCACTTTCAAATCTTGAGTTCACAAATAGAGCTTATTCAGAGGCCATGGAGATCATATGCAAATACAGTCCCAAGTTGCTTGCGCTGGGCGGTGGGGGATATTCTATTGAACATTCAGCTCAAGCATGGACCTTGGCTTGGGCTACGATCAATGGCCTTGGTTGTTCCGAGGATGAGATGACAAGTTTTGGAGGGGTATTCTGGGGCGACGGAATCTGCTCGTTGCAGGGAAAAACAGTGTTTGTCCCTGAGAAAACAAAGAAGAACGCCAAGGGTCAGGTTCAAAGGATCGTAGGTTGGCTTAAGGAACAAGTATTACCACTTATTCACTAAATGAATAGCGACGGGAGGTACATGGGAGTGAAAGGAAAATCTAGACCTGGTAAAGAAAAGAAGTACCCGCCTACGGCGGAATTTGCCAAGAGTGCCGCGGTTAGTAGCATGAGACAGTATCGGGCTCTGTACAAGAGATCCATGGAAGACCCAGAGGGATTTTGGGCCGAAATGGCTCAATCACTTCACTGGTTCAAAAAGTGGAAGAAGCTGCTTGAGTACGACTTTGGAAAACCTGTCATAAAGTGGTTTCAGGGCGGTAAGTTGAACGCCTCATTTAACTGCCTCGACAGACACCTCAATTCATGGAAGAAAAACAAGGCGGCCATTATATGGATAGGTGATGAGCCAGGTATTGAAAAGGTTTACACGTACCAGATGCTTTTTAACGAAGTAAACTGGTTTGCCAATGTACTCAGGAAAAAGGGTGTAAGAAAGGGTGATAGAGTCGCCATATATCTTCCCATGGTCCCGCAACTCCCCATTGCCATGCTTGCCTGTGCTCGTATCGGGGCCATACATAGTGTGGTGTTTGCTGGCTTTAGTCCCGACTCCCTTGCCAATAGAATACAGGACTGCGGAGCAAAGATACTCATAACCGCTGATGGTGGATACAGGGGCGGGAGGCTGATCCCGCTCAAGGAAAACGCTGATATTGCCTTGGAGCAGTGCCCTAAAGTAACCTCCTGCATAGTTGTGAAAAGGACGGCCAGTGAAGTGCCAATGACCTCTGAGAGAGACACGTGGTGGGAACAAGAAATGCAGTCCTCGGATATAAAGAATTACTGTAAG
>QMLZ01000195.1 GCA_003646995.1 Deltaproteobacteria bacterium
CTGGATAAAGGCCACTGCCTCATCTTCTCGTCCACAAAAACAAGAACAGACAATGGGTTTTCCGTATTCTTCAGGAAACTTTACGAATGCCTCGCAGGCCTGTCTCATCCAGCTCCTCAGAAAATCAAGCGGTATCTCTACTATCCCATTGGCCATCTTGATCTTGTGTTCAAAATGGATGGGACCAAATATGCCGTAAAACAGCATGCCGTCAAATTGGGGGAGTTCCAATGTCGCCTTGGGAAGCTTTTTGAAGATGAGATCCAGATCATAATTCATGGTAATATCAATGGGGTTTTTCGGGGATGCGATGCGAGGCATCATTGGGCGAACCTTTTCCTGGATCTGGCGGTCGAATGCGGGCACTTCTAAATTATTGCGATTGCATTCATCAGCCATAGACGCGGCAGGCCCCCCTGAGTTGCTCAGCACTATCATTCTATTGCCACGAGGCAAGGGTTGTTGGGCCAATGCCAGTGCCCAGTCAAACAGGTCGGTTAGTCCTCGTGCGCGCAGGATTCCACATTGGCTAAAGAGGCCGCTATAAATCTCATCCGGGCCGGAGAGTGTCCCGGTATGGGATAGGGCAGCGCGACGTCCCGCTTCGGTACCGCCGACATAGAGTGCAATTATTGGCTTGTATGGTATGATGGATTTGGCAGTTCTTATAAAATCGCGGGGTCTCTTAAGCCCTTCAATATAGAGTGCGATGGCCTTGGTTTGGGAGTCTGCCTCGAGATATTCAAGACACTCAACCATATCAATGTCCGCTTGATTTCCCACGCTTATGGCCTTGCTTATGCCTAGCCCCATGTTGGCAAAATAGGGGAGGGTCTGGGTCACATAGCTTCCACTCTGAGAGACTATTCCCACATGGCCAGGTTTGTAAAGATGAGCGAACCATGTGGTGTTCAAGCTGATCTCTGAATTGATAACACCTATGCAGTTGGGTCCAAGAAAACGGATGCCATATTTGGAGGCGATCTCCACTAACTGCGATTCCAATTGATGGCCCTGTGGACCCATCTCGCCGTAACCTGCAGTGATAATAATGGCCCTACTGATTCCTTTTCTTCCGCACTGCTCCAGAGTCTCGGAAACCGCATGGTTAGGTATTACCATTATGGCCACATCAGGTGGTTCCGGAAGCTCCATTACTGTGGGATGTGCCTTCAAGCCCAATACATACTTTTCCTTGGGGTGAACAGGATAGACCTTGCCAGAGTATCCACCCTTTACGATGTTAAGGAGTTGAGAGGTGCCCACGTTTTCAATGGAGTTAGAGGCGCCAAAAAAGGCGATGGACTTGGGACATAGTAACCTGTAAAGAGGATTCTCGCTCACTTTGGTACCCATAACATGTCATGTTCTAGAGCAGATGCTTAGGTGGAAGGATGGGGGTCTCTGGATTCGAGTACAACCAAGGCATCCACAGCAACTGGTCTGCTCCCATCAAGAATCAATGGGTTAATATCTATTTCCTTCACCTCTGGGTTGTCCACACCGATACGTCCTACTGCCATGAGAATGTCAGCAAGAGCATCAGTGTCGGCAGGTGGCATCCCTCGAACTGCCTCCAAGATCTTGTGCCCTTTTATCTCTTGCATCATTTCCAAGACATCCCTTTTTTCAAGTGGAGCAACACGAAATGAAATGTCTCTTAAGATTTCGGTGAATATTCCTCCAAGACCAAACATTACACATGGCCCGAATTGAGGATCCCTTGTGAGACCAACGACCAATTCCCTTTGCCCTTTTATCATCTCTTGAACAAGCACAGCCTTGTCCGGTTCTTCCATTTTCCCCGTTATTTCATTGAATGCCTCTACGGCTTCTTGCTCATTGCGGATGTCCACTCTGATGAGCCCTTTCTCTGTTTTGTGGGCAATGGAAGGGGAGTGGGCCTTCAGTACGATTGGATAGCCTATGTCCGAGGCCGCCTGTTTTAATTCCTCAATGTTCCGGGCAATTTGCTCCTTTGTTACTGGTATGCCATAGGCCTTGAGCAGCTCCTTTGACTCATGTTCTGAGAGCATGTTTCTCCCTTCATCAAGTGCCTTTTTAATGATATCCATATCCACCTCCAACGATTTGGTCTGTTAAGCTCATTGGGTCTTTATGTCTGTTGGGTCATTGAGTCTATCGAGTTCATTGGGTTCGTTGGGTTTATTATGTTGGGCCATTGTTTCTCTGCAGCCTTCCGCCTTTCTAGCTTCCCAGCCTCCTAGCTTCCCAGCCTCCCAGCTATCTTGCTATATTGACACAGTGCTGCCATGGCTGATGCTGCCCTTTCGGGTGTGGAAAAGTTTACTAAAGCACCCGCATCTTCAAGTTCCCTTACCTGCTCATCCCATATCCCAGGAGGCGAAAGGAAGCAGCTTATCACTGGTTTTTTTTGTCTCCATTCCTTTAAGATCCCTGACATCCTTTCTATTGCATCTACATTAGCTGATGCAAACATCATGAATAATAATATCGCGTCCACATTTTTATCTTGCATTACGGCCTCAACTATGCCCGCAATGGCCGAGGCGTCATACCATGCCGGACCCATGTCCACAGGATTGGTCCTGAGGGCGAGAGGTGGTAACAACTCATTTATTTTGTTCTGTGTGTCCAAGGCAAACTGTGCTATATGCAGGCCTTGCTTTTCACAGATATCAGCTCCAGCCATTCCAGGACCTGCTTGGCCCGAAAGAATGGCGATGCCATTTCCATAAGGCTTTGGACAATTTGCCAAAGCCTTTGCTGCGTCCAAAAGCTCTACCGAATTGCTGGCCGGTATAATTCCTGCTTGCCGGAATCCAGCCTCGTATATTAGGTAATTACCGGCAACAGAGCCTGTATGGGAAACGGATGCTTGGTCCCCAATACCCGCGCTTCCAGTCTTGTAAGCCACCATAGGCATTGACTGCGAGTGTTCCTTAGCAACATCCAGTATTGTCTTGGGATCATTGACTCCCTCCACATAGAGAGCTATACACCCTGTGTCCGGATCTTGGGAAAGATACTCTATCATCTCGGCAAAGTCTACGTTCAATCGATTGCCAATACCCACTATTTTGCTGAACCCCACTGAATCTCTAATGCCAAGAAACCCGAGAAGGTGAGACATCCCACCGCTTTGGCTCACAAGTGCAACCTTGCCCTTCTTGATTTGAGAAAACTCGGGCGTAAAAGAGGCATTGAGGTTTGCATGAAAATTTATCATTCCAAATGTGTTGGGGCCAATCACAGGGATTCCTGCATTATTCGCCAAATTAGCAATTTGTTCATGGAGCACCGCTCCTGTGGGGTCTTCTATTTCTTTGAAGCCAGCAGTGATGAGTACGATGCCTTTTACGCCTTTTGATGCACATTCCTCAACGACGCTTGGCACGCCAGGAGCGGGCACAACAATGATAGCAAGGTCTATTGGATCTTCACATGCTGACAGTGTGGGAAAGCAAGATAATCCCATGATTTCCTTTGTTCCAGGATTCACTGGGAAGATCTTGCCCTGGAAACCCCCACCAGTGAGGCTTTTCATTACATGAAACCCAAGCTTGGTAGGTTTTTGTGAGGCCCCTATTACAGCTACAGAGGATGGGCTAAAAAGGTGGCCCATATTTTTCAGGATCTTTTTTTGCACTTTCTAAATGTTTTTCCTCGGAGTTAATTTAAGATACTTCTAAACGCTGTCGTTTCCTAGTTATGCTCGGCCCTGTACTGGCTGTATCTCCACATGGCTGATATGGCCTTCATGGCCCTAACAGAAGAGTCAAATACCGGGAGCCCTTTTGATTCAACCATTTGAATGAGCTCCATTTCACTAATATCAAAGCACGATCTCCACATGGCGAATGGTTTTCCATATTGCCTCATGCCGTCGAGAATTTCAAAATACTTTTGAGTATAAGCCGAAGTAATTTTTTCGGAAGACTCTGGCATTGACGCCCAGAAATATGTGAAATTAGGAGGCATCTGCATTAAAACGCAATCCGCACCTTCATCGGCTGGGATTGCCTCCAAGGTCGAAAGAAATTCCTCCAAATTTGTCAGGTGAAACTCCATACATACACCGGCATCAAAGGGGTTTAGCCTCAAGTCCCAAGGAGGAAAGATCTTTTTGAGCTTAGCATAGGTGCCATGTCCAAGAGAAGCTAGCCTTAGTCCGGTCATTTCACAGGCGTCAGTGGCCATGACACCTTCTCCACCCGAGAGGGTGATAATAGCAACTTTATTCCCTCTAGGTAAGGGGAGATATTCAAATGCCTTGACCAGCTCGAAGAACTCTTCTGGACTTGCAGCGCGTATAGCTCCGGCCTGTCTAAGCATGCTATCAAAGATGAGATCGTTTTCCCTGGCGATAGAGCCGGTGTGGGAGGCAGCTGCGGATGAGCCGGCTGTGGTTCTTCCTGCCTTAAGTATTACCACGGGCTTATTTTTAGTAGTCTCGGAAAGCAAACGGAAAAATTTTCTTGCATCACTCTTGAGTGTTTCAATGTGTAATCCTATTACCCTTGTCTCTTGATCTGCGGATAGGTATTCAAGGGCATCTAGCTCATTGATATCAAGCTTGTTACCGGTATCAAGCATCTTATTGATGCCAAGATGAGAGAAAAGCCAATTTAATTTTGGCTCGTAAAATCCCGACTGAAATGCAAGGGAGATACCACCGGAGCGCATCTTTTTTATAGGATTGAAGCTGATAATTAAGTTGTTAGCGGTATTTATGGGACTTAAGGTATTAGGGCCCAGGGTCCTGAGGCCGTTGTGTTTGATGAGTTGAGCAAGGTCTTCATGAAGTTTTTTACCCTTTTCACCGCCCTCGGAAAACCCGCCGCTGACAATTACGATATGCTTAATACCCGCTGCAGAGCATTCTCTGACAATGTCAAGTGTTTTGGGCGCGGGCACAATGGATATGACTAGATCTACCTTTTCGGGTATCTCCGTTACACTGCGGTAAACCTTTTTGCCCAGAATTTCCCGGGCATTTGGATTCACCGGATAGAGCGAGCCGTCAAAATTCAATCTAATAAGGTTTTCTGTTATCCAATAGCTCATCTTAAAGGGGTTGTTTGTGGCCCCTACAATCGCAATGGATTTTGGCCAGAAGAATTTATGCAGTACATGGTTTTCAATATTCATGTAAGATCCTTCCCTTTACTTGTTCTTGCCAAGGGCATTGGAAATCTTTTCAGCAAACCTTTTTGCCAAGTCCCCAAAGTATTTCACCTGAGTTGATTCGAAACTCAGCACAGTGGCTGCAATCCCGAGACATCCTGCTAGCTCGTTTCTGTAATTGTATATGGGAGCAGCGACCCTTCGTATGCCTTTTCGCAGCTCCTGATCCTCAAATGCATAGCCTTTAGATCTTATACCTTTGAGATCTCTTTCAAGGTTTTTGAAGCTTGTTATGGTGTTTTTAGTTACACGAGGCAATCCGATCTTTTGAAGCACCTCCCTCATTTTCTTTTCATCCATGTGGGCCAAATAAATCTTGCCAGCTGCAACTGCATGAAGATAGGGATATGCACTGCCCACCCGAGCATAGAGTCGTACCTCTTCAGTGCCTTCCACCTGTTCTAGGAGCACAAGCTGATCTTGATCGAGAGTCGCCAGTTCAACGTTTTTTCCTGTCTGCTGTGCCAGCTCTTCCATGTAAGGGCGGGCGATTGTGCGGAGGTTGATCTTTGTCTGTATGCTGTTTCCAAGATAAAGAAGACGAATCCCAAGACGGTAACACCCACGTCTAGATGTCTTTTCAATGATTCCACGGCCACATAGTGTATTGAGGATACGTACAAGTGACTGACGCGGGATGCTGAGGCGCTGGAGGATCTCTGAGAACCGAACCTCTTTGTCCCTTGCCATTAATTCTATGACGTCTATTGCCCGCTCAACAGCAGGCGAACGCGTCTGATTTGCCTTATTCATATTACTGCC
>QMLZ01000196.1 GCA_003646995.1 Deltaproteobacteria bacterium
CTTTTTCTTGCAAAGGCCCAAAAAATCAATCCAATTTACCGGATTTCCTCCCACATAGGCATATTGATTCACACCTCCTACAAAGCCAATAGGATCCTTGGTGATAAACCTCCCAAGATCAGGATCATAGTATCTTGCCCGCATGTAGAGTAGACCACTACCATCATCCATCACCCCGAATCTGCCCACATACCGGAAGGGATTAGGAACCGTCTCGTCTTCTCCCGCCATAACCCCATAGGGCGTATAGGCATACTTGTTGACAATGTTTTGATTTTGATCCGTCATTGCCACCGTGTTACCCGTGAAACTATAATGGTAGTAATAGGCATTGTCACTTGCATCTACCTTGTACAACAATCCCAATCCATAAACATAATAGGCCTTGAGGGTATTCGTCCCGTCATACTCTGCCAACACCCGGGTCATCCCCCTGGGATCTATCAAAAACCGCCGCTCTTCCCCATTCTGCCTCAGCATGAGACGGTTGCCCATGCCGTCATAGCCATACTCCCAGATCCCCTGAGAAGTGCTGATCCGGGTCAGGCGATTCTCGTGGTCATACTGGTAGCTAGTGGCACCCTTTGTTAGCAGGTTCCCGTTTTTGTCATAGCTTAAGGCATCATTTCCCGCATGCAAGAGACGGTTATCCTTCCCATAGGTATAGGCCACAGTCTTGGATTGAATGGCTGGATCAATAGGTTGATTTGCATCCTCACTAATGATGTTTCCATTTTTATCAAGGGTATAACTATAGATGGCTATTGGTTGTCCACCCGAGGTGAGGTTCTGCAGACCAACCATCCTACCAGCCTCGTCATAGACATACCGCGCCTTGGTCCCATTTGGAAGGGTTATTTGTACTAAATCTCCCCCCTGATTGTAACTGTAGGTCGTCACCCTGTTTGCCCAGTCTGTGACCTTTGTGAGACGGTTTGAGGCATCGTAGGTGTAGGTAACCACTTTGTTTCCCGGATAGGTTATCGTTGAGAGATTACCCGCCTCGTCATAGCTGTAGCTTACCGATTGACCATAGGGATTCGTATAAGAGGTAAGTCTCCCCAAGGCATCATAGCTGTAAGCCGATGTCCCAAGGCTGTCTGTCATCCCGGTCATCCTGTTTCCAGCGTCATAGGTAAAAGATACCTGGCTGCTATCAGGATAATGAATGACTGTTAAACGATCGAGGTTGTCATATTCATAGGTGGTACTGCTCCCCTCGTAGTCGGTGCGGGTGACAAGATTGCCATTTGCGTCATAGGCAAAGCTCTTGGTATCTCCCAGCGGATCAGTAGTTCCTATCATCTGATTCAAGGCGTCATACTGAAAGCTGGTCAGGTTTGTGTTCGGGTCTGTGAGGCTTGCAAGGCCTGCCTGCGTATGGGTGGTGGTAACGCTTCCTCCGAGCGCATCGGTTGTCTTTGTCACCCGATTTAAGGCATCATACTGGTAGGTGGTGGTGTTGCCTTTGGCATCGGTCATCGAAATTCTTCTACCAAGGGCGTCATACTGGTACACAATGGTGTTCCCAAGGGGATCGGTGATGCTTACAAGATTGCCCTGGGCATCATAAGCATAGGCGGTGGTTTTACCTTTAGGATCGGTGAGAGTCAGGAGCTGCCCCCGGCCGTTGTAAGTGAAGCTGGTGGTTTTGCCATCAGCAGAGGTGATCTGCGTGAGGTTCCCTTTCGTGTCATAGGTATAGGTGGTTGTATTCCCACGCTCATCTGTAAGAGATGTAAGGTTATCATTGCTGTCATAGGTCATGGTCCTTTGATGACCTAAGGGATCGGTAACCCTTGTAAGGTTTCCCCTTTCATCATATTCATACTGCCACGTAGCCCCATCCTGTTTGGTCGCGGATGTCTTGTTTAAGTTTGCATCCCACGTGAAGTTTTCTTCGCTGCTGTCAGGATAAATAATCTTTGTAACCTCTCCATAGGCATTGTAGTACTTGGTTTTAGCCAGTCCCCTGGAATCCGTGATTACGGTGTAGCTGTCCTCTGGATGATATTCAAAGGCCTCCCCGTTTTCTCCATTAGGCCCCTGGGCCTGAATGCACCGGTCTTGATCGTCATAGCTGTAGGTATAGATAAAGCTGCCTCCGATCGTCTGTTTGGTGATGTTGTGAGGATCATCGGGGTCTTTGTACTCATAAGTAGTAACCGTGCCTGCGGGGTCGGTAACCTGGACAAGATTGCCATTGGCGTCATATTGGTAATTAACAGTTCTGCCTGTAGGATCGGAGATGGAACTGATGTGGCCACCGCCGTCATATGTCAGGCTATAAACCCTGCCCGCAGTATCAGTTATGGCAGTGAGTCGTCCACTGCCGTCGTGGGTCAGTGAAATGGTGTTACCGTTTCTGTCAGTAATGGCCTGTAACAGACCTCCTCCATTGAACTGGTATCTTGTCTTGTCCTTCTTTTCCCAGACATACCCGGAACCGTTTTCCGTCAGGGTCGAGTGCTCCCCGGCGACAGGCTGAAACTGACCAGGACTTGGCTGCATGAAAGCGATCACCCGTCCATCCGCATCGTTTATAACAACAGGGGAGGTGTCATCTGCAGGAGGAACCATGCCTATATTGAAGTTGTGAGTCCACCCTGCCCCCAAGGGACCACCTGCCTCTTCAATACTGTTATAGGCCCGCGTAAAAGCAAAAGGCATCCCCGGAGAGGGAGTGGATAAATCCGTTCTGATAATATACATGTTGCCGTTCACTATGTTTACAGGCTCAGATTCAGTAGCCTCCGAGTCACGGGTAAGCCCTTTGTTTGTCCTTGAATAAGGGGAATAATTTTCATCAAAGTCTACATTTATGCTGTGAACTGTTACGCTAGCCATTGAATCACTATTGGCACACACAGGATCGCCGTTTTCATCTTCGTAGCAGATAGAGTGCGCTTGACAATAAGTCTGCAATATTATTTCGTTTCCAAGCTTATCGAGTTTGGCGTGGTACGTTTCACTAATAGTATTTCCTCGTGTCCCCGTTTCTCCGGTTTCATAACCTATGAAATCATACCAAGGATCACTAAAAGCTCTGATATCTATACTTGCATTCCCTGATCCATTTCCTTCAACCCAACGGGCACTTATATTATACGAGAAGTTAAAAGTTACATTAACCGGCCAGTCCCTTACCTGATCCCAACTATAAGGACCCAAATCCATATCAAACTGTATACCTACCAATGCTTGAGCCATTCCAGCATGTCGAGGCGTTGCAGTCAAGGACACATAAGCAGTATCTCCCTCAGAACGTGCTTCTCTTTGATCAGGCCAAGGCAGAGGGTTATTTGGATCATTCTCAAACCATGACTTATGATAGTTCATCTCAATGATAGTAATATCTTCGCCAACCTTCAGGGTTAGTGCCCAACCTTGGCAAGCCGCCAATAAAATGAACAGACATAAAAAGAGTAAAGCAAAAGGCTTAAAAGAAAACATCTTTCTGAAAGTCTCTTTTACAGACATTTTATTGTCTCCAATCGTGACAAGTTACGCCAGAGGCGCATAAATTTGTTACATCGTTCTGCCATATCGGGTGAGTATTGGTTTCCTAAGTCCTCTCAGAAGGGCTTTCCTGCCTGGTCGAGAGGCAGGTTTGCCTCTTCTTATAACCTTTTCTCACTCAGGGCACACCTCTCCCTACACTACCCTCATGTCACCCCCAGCACCTTCACACCTCTGGACAGATTCAATGCCATAATTTAGCCTATTGGTCCTGTCTCGTCTATTTTGTCTATTCAGTCCTACCTGTTTATTCGGAGCTGTAGGGTCTAAAGAGGCAGAAGGCAAAAAAACTGTAACTGTCACTGAAATCTTTATATCCCCCCGATGAAATATGCTTTGCATTTCATAGGGCGGGCAAGTCCCCCCTCATTGGCTGTTCTTATTGGGAGGAAATAATATTACAAATGTTGACATTTTACAAGTAATTTAAATATGTTATCCTGATTTCCAAAACTTGCAAAAATCAATATCTATAGCCACTTATCGTTTTCAGACTTTCCCCTCTATCAACTTTTTTCGCGATTTTTCCCAAAATGACAATCTTGTACGCCTCAGGTGCATTTTTTGGTAGGTTGTTCAAAGACCTCAAAAGGTGTTTATTGTCCTTAACAGAGATTATGTGCAATCAGTGAACTCGTCTCGGCTGGAGGCTCCTTGTCCTCTGGTATGGTAAGGTTATTCTAATAGAAGGATTTCAATAGCCGGAGGTATTCCTGATTTTCCAGAAGTTCTGAACGTCCCCGACTGCAAGATCATATCATACCCGACTACCACGAATGTGTTTCCACCATAAGTCGACCCCGACGGAGCTATTACGTACTGGGTTGGTGTCCTGTCAGTCCAATTCATTGCATCTTTTGAACTAAGTAGCTTCCCCGAACTCGTTGTAACAAGGAAGTAACCGTTACCATAGCTTATATCCCAGAGAACATCTTGAACTCCCGGATCCCTTTGAATCCAGTTAATGCCATCAGCCGAAGTCAGAACAAGACCATCATCACCCACGATCACGAACTGCCCCTGTCCGTTCGCTATGGACCTAATAAACGAAGGATTCAGGCCTAAACTCGTTCCCGTCCACTCCCGCCCGTCTGTGGAAGTCGCAATAGTACCCATCACACCGACAGCTACGAACAACCCATTACCGTATGCAACATCCATGTATGTGTCGACGATGCTATCCGAGATCTCACTTTGCTCCCAATCTATACCGTTGGTGGAGGCGAGGATACAATTACATCCCACAGCCACAAAAGTATCGTTTCCAAAAGTTATGCCGTACAGATAGGAAGGGTCTTCAAGGGGCAAGGTAACCTTATCCCAAGACTGCCCATCACTTGAAGTAAAAACATCCTTGCCTCCAACTGCTACAAATATTCCATTCCCATACGCTATGTCATTTAATTTGTTATTTATTTGGGCTTGCGCTTCTACCCATATCAAGCCTCTTGAAGAAACAAGGATCTTGTCACCTACTGCCACAAACATATTGTTTCCGTATATAGCGTTATTCAAAGTAGAGGAATGTGCAGGCGTAAGGTTAGTCCAATTCTGGCCATTCAAAGAACTCATGATGCCGAAGCCAACACTCACAAATTGCTCGCCGGTATAACAAATGCCTAACGAGCCTAGAAAGGGCAAATCTTCATTTAGGGTCCAGCTAGTCCCGTCCAATGAATAAAGAATATTTTCTCCCCCTGTTACGACAAAGCAGTTATTGCCAAATGCGATTGATGTGAGGGTTTCTGAGGTATGACTTGTCACAGCTTCCCAACTGTTCCCATCAGGGGACTTCATAATTTTCCCAGACTTCCCTATTGCCACGAATGTACCATTGCCGAAGCCCACATCCCAAAAATTTGCTAATGTGCCAGAGTGCTGTTTGGTCCAAGTAAACCCATCCTCTGAAGTGAGGATCAGGCCAAAGTATCCCACTGCTACGTATTTACCATCTCCATATGTTACGCCGGTTAGCACCCCACTTATATCTGGGTCTAATTCTGTCCAATCAAAACCATTAGGCGAAATATACACTTTCCCGCCCACGCCAATGAAGTTGCCGTTTAGGTGTCTTACACAAGTCATCTGCGGCTTGCCCGCGGGTGTCACATCGATCCACGACCGGCCATTATCCGTAGAAGCCAAAACAACGCCGTCAGTGGGCAATCCATCCTTGCCATACCCAACAGTAACAAAGATTCCATTTCCAAATGTAACGCTCTTTAGATCAACGCCAGTGCCTGAATGACCTTTTGACCATAGCAAGCCGTCTCTCGAAACCCTAATAGTACCATTGTACCCCACAGCTACTAGGGTACCGTTTCCGTAAGCAACATCCCATAAGATTTCTGTTTGAGGAAATGATGCACGCCAGGTCCAAGTGTCTAATGGCCCTGCGGTAACCC
>QMLZ01000197.1 GCA_003646995.1 Deltaproteobacteria bacterium
ATCCAGCAGCACACTGAAAGGTTGGACAATCTGGTTAATGATTTGTTAGAACTTTCCAGCATTGAAACTGGAGAGCTCCCAATGAATTTTGAGAAGATTAAACTGAAGGAACTAATAGATCATATCGCAGCTTCGTTTGCCGATGAACTGTCTCGCAAGAATCAGCTTCTCAAAATTAACGTAATTCCAGAAGACCTTGAGGCCTGGATTGATGAAGAAAAGATGCAGCGAGTCCTATCTAATCTTCTGGATAATGCCCATAAATACACCCCTTCCGGCGGACAGATTGAGATATCTGCTACGCAGGAACTTGATAGGATTAAAATTGAGGTAAGCGACACTGGCGAAGGGATTCCCGGTGAGCATCTGCCCCGCATCTTCGAACGGTTTTATCGGGTGGATAAAGCTCGCTCCCGCCAGCTCGGTGGCACAGGATTGGGTTTGGCAATCGTCAAGCACATCGTCCTTGCTCATGGCGGTGAGATTTCCGTTGAGAGCAAGGTAGGTGTCGGAACGAAGTTTAGCATTTACCTTCCTAAAATCAAAAACCGGAGAATAGACCCTTCCATCTCCAATTTTCCCCTTTCCTGAAATTTAACACTGAACAGCACCGAAAAACGCCGAAGGAATATTAGAAGTAAATAGCACTTCAAATTCGGTGAATTACAGTGTTTTTCGGTGTTCGCTTCAAAACTGCAAACTACCTGCGGTTCTTAACCAAATCTTAATACCTTCCTCATAATACCTTCACGATTGTGTTGTATTTTTCATCCATGAGTTTGATAAACGTTGGCCTATCTGTTTCTTGTAAGCTTCCCTGCAAAATTAGCCCAATATTAACACTTTCTTCATAATGGCTTCACAATTGTATTCTATTCTTAACCTGTAAGATTAATCAATTTTGAATCTAACATAGGAAGGGAGGATACTATGAAAAAAGAAGAGATCTGGTAATCTACAGTTGGACAAATGCAAACAAAACTCAAACCTTTAAGAAAGGAGAAATGGATGAAGAAGTCAATCGTTGCCGGTGTATTGGTCTCAGTGGCCGTCGTTCTATCTGTTCCAGCCTATGCTGGAGTGGCTCCCGGTCAAACTCAGGTCAAAGCCTACTGGTGGTTCAGATATACTTACAAACAGCAGGGCAACAAGACTCAGGAGAGCGGTTTTGCAATCAAGAGGGGCTATCTCAGGTGGGAGCACTGCTTCGCTCCTGATATCAGCAGCAGGGTTACCCTTGATCTGTTCTCCAGCGATAAAGGTGAAGATCCTCACGGCGCCGGACTGAAGATAAAAGATGCCTATGTAGATTTTAGTGGAGTCATCCCCGGGGGCAAGATCACGGTAGGTCTGCAGAAACACTACTTTGGTCTCGTCTACGACTGGGATTATATCACCATAGAGAAGTCCCTTACAGATAAGAACCGCATAGCTTCCAGCCGTGATTTTGGAATCTGCGCCGGAGGGAATCTACCTCAAGGATACGGTGAGTGGAATTTAGAGCTGGTCAACGGCGAGGGGTACAAGAAGGTGGGCAAAAATATTGATACGAATCCCGCACTAGTAGGCAATCTGAGAATTATACCAATACCCGGGGTGACCGTGGGCGGTTCTTTCCACAAGACCTCTAAGAAGCAGAACCTCGCCGCTGTCGGCAGAGTAGCCTTCGCGCCTGTTGATGTCTGGGGGATCTATGTGACCACAGCCGCCGGGAAGGACCTCGACAAGAAAGGGGCTGGTTTTATGGTTATGTCAGCGGTCAATTTGTCGTCCAAGCTGGATGCTGTGTTTCGACTCGACCACTGGGACCCGGACGCCGACAAGGCCGATGATGCCTACACCTTGCTGATCGGCGGCCTTAACTACCACTTCGTTAAAGGCGAGAAAGGGAAGCCCGGCGTTATGCTCCAGCTTAACTTTGAGAGGAAACAACCTGAGAAAAGTGGGAGCAAGCCCGCAGATGAGCTTTTAGCACAACTCAGGTGGGAGTTTGCCACACCTGGGCTATAACCTTTCAACTTTCCATAATGAAGGAGGTATTGCAAAATGTCCAACTTCAAAAAAATCTTGACCTTGTCCGTGGTGAGTGTTTTTCTTACGAGCGCTCTGGCGCCTGTGAGCTGGGGATGGCAGTGGCCCTGGAGCAGAAAGAAACAAAACCAGTTGACCCTTCAAGGCTCAACGACAGTGCTGCCTATTGCCCAAAGCTGTGCTGAGGAATTCATGAAAGCGCATCCGGAGGCGAATATTTCGGTCAGAGGCGGTGGCTCTGGAGTAGGCATCGCTGCCCTGATCGATGGCACCGTTGATATTGCCAACGCCTCCAGGGCGATGAAGACCAAGGAGCTGAAGAAAGCCAGGGCCAAAGGTGTCAACCCGGTAGCCCATGTAGTAGCCAAAGATGCCATCGCGGTTGTTGTTCATCCCGAAAATCCGGTGAATGGTCTCACTAAAAGTCAACTGAAGGCCATTTATACCGGGGCGATCAACCGCTGGAGTGAAGTTGGCGGGACCTCAGGTGTCATCGTGGTAGTCTCCAGGGATGTGAATTCGGGGACTTTTGAGGTGTTCAATAAGTTAGCCCTCGATAAACAGAGGGTACGTCCCGATGCCCTGATGCAAGCTTCGAACAAGGCAGTTGCCACCATTGTAGCTTCCACCAAGGGCGCTATCGGATATGTAGGACTGGGTTACCTCAGCAAGAAGGTCAAGCCCATCGCCATTGACGAAGTGATGCCAAGTGTAGAAACAGCAAAATCTGGTACCTACCCTCTGGCCAGGCCCCTGTATATGTATACCAACGGTGAACCTAAGGGTCTGGCAAAGGAGTTTATTGATTTTGTCCTCAGCCCCAAAGGGCAAAAGATAGTTAAAGCAAGGGGGTTTGTGCCGGTCAAATAACGAATTGAGTTGCAAGTGGGCGGACTTTTAGTTTGCGAGCAAATGTAGGGGAGCCGGCTGTCAGTCGGCTCCCGCTTTCTCTATCAACCGAAATAGATTTTCCTGAAAAAAGACTTGCAATTAGGTGTGCAAAATCCTATTTTGGGAAGAAGGATTTCCATTTCCAGGGTAACCTCTGGATTTACTGGAGAAGTGGCCTTGTGTCTGATTCACATAGAACAATAGTGAGTAAGAGGAAAAGAAAGAGGAAAGATAGACCAGTCGTGGCATTAATCGCCCATGACGCCAAGAAGGCTGATATGGTCATTCTTGCAAAGGAGGAGGAAGAAAGACTTGCGCAATGCGATCTGATAGCAACTGGCGCCACGAGTCAAACGATTATGGAAAAAACCGCCCTGCAGGTTAAAAGGATGCTTCATGGGCCGGAAGGTGGCGACCTGCAGATAGGAGGACTTGTCGCCAGTGGCGAAGTGGATCTGGTCATCTTTCTTCGCGATCCATTAACTGCACAGCCTCACGATCCTGATATTTCAGCGCTTCTAAGGGTTTGCGATGTTCATAATGTACCTTTAGCGACCAATCTCAGTTCGGCAAAGCTGTTGCTAAGTGGATTGATAAAGGGGAATACACAGAAATAGCCTAAAAGGACAATAGCTCTATGCACTGGCGGCGGAAAGAAGTTTTGATTAAGTATATACTTCTATTGTTTGCTTTGGCCTCAATTTTCTTCCTGCTTGGAATCGTAATTGTTCTGTTTAAGGAAGGATTGCCAATTTTTAGGATTGTACCGATCAGAGATTTTATCTTGGGAAGAAGCTGGTATCCCACCTACGACCCTCCTGATTTCGGCATACTGCCCCTTATTCTGGGCTCCCTTTGGGTGACCTTTGGCGCTCTGATAATAGCCATCCCGCTGGGGGTTTCAGCCGCCACCTATATCTCTGAAGTGGCTCATCCCAGAGTAAAGGAGATTGCCAAACCGGTGGTGGAGCTGTTGGCCGGCATCCCTTCGGTGGTGTATGGCTTTTTCGGTATGGTCATCATAGCTCCTTGGCTGCAGAATGTGTTTGATCTCCCCACTGGTCTGACATGTCTCACCGCCTCAATTATTTTGGGCTTTATGGCCCTACCCACAGTGGTGAGCATTTCGGAAGATGCCATCTCAGCTGTGCCCTTCAGCTATAAAGAAGCTTCCTATGCATTAGGAGCCACAAAGTGGGAAACCATTAGCAAGGTCACGGTGCCAGCCGCTATCTCTGGCATAACCACAGCCATCATCCTTGGCATTGGCAGGGCTATTGGTGAGACTATGACGGTGCTGATGGTAGCCGGAGGCGCTGCAGTTATCCCTCATTCTTTCTTGCAACCAGTACGTCCTATGACCGCTACCATCGCCGCCGAAATGGGCGAAGCCCCGGTGGGCAGCGACCACTACCATGCCCTCTTTGGTATTGCTATTGTGCTGTTCATCATTACCCTAGGGTTCAATCTGTTAGCCGATCATTTGGCCACCACCTTTCGCCGAAAAATGGCACAGTAGTGATGTAGTATTACCAACCAAGTTTCCGTTTTTTACAAAAACTAACCGTGATAACTGTGTATTTCAAACCAGACTTTAAGTGCCTAAGATGCCTAAAGCGGGCTAAGGTAAAATAACCTTAACCACTTTAGCTCACTTTGGCACTGATTACAGATCTTAGAATTGAATGCAACAAATTGCTTTTTAATTGTTGCAACTCGCTACGCTATGAAATCCAAGCAAATTAAGCAAGCCATCTATTTCTCTCTACTGCGATTTTCTATTGCAATAATTCTCTCCGGGCTATTGCTTATCCTGTTCTTCATAGGGATGAGGGGGTTAAAAGTTCTGTCATGGGAATTCCTCACTCAAATGCCCAAAGAGGGGATGACCGGCGGTGGTATCCTGCCAGCAATTGTGGGCACCTTTTGTCTGACTATGGGGGCAATTGCTTTTGCACTCCCTTTGGGAGTCTTTGCGGCAATTTACTTGACTGAATATGCAGTACAAGGGCGTTTAGTAAGGTTGATCAGACTTGGTATAAATAACTTGGCTGGGGTACCTTCGGTAGTATTCGGGTTATTTGGTCTGGCAGTGTTTGTCAAATTTCTCGGTTTTGGGGTGTCTATCCTTTCAGGGGCGCTTACACTTGGAATTGTAATTCTCCCTACCATTATTCGGGCTTCAGAGGAGGCTCTATTAGGAGTACCGCAATCCTTTCGCGAAGCTTCCCTTGCTCTGGGGGCTACCAAATGGCAGACCATCAGCAGGATCGTTTTGCCTAATGCCATCTCCGGAATCTTAACGGGTTCAATTTTGGGGATTGGTCGGGCGGCGGGAGAAACCGCTCCTATCCTCTTTACCGCGGCCACTTTTTACATCATTCGACTGCCAAGGTCAGTTTTTGATGAGGTCCAGGCCCTACCTTACCACATCTACGCCTTAATGACTGAAGGTACCCATCCCGAAAGCCAGGTACCCATCGCCTACGGAACAGCCCTTGTGTTGCTGTTCCTAGTGCTGAGCATAGATTCGGCAGGTGTTATAATCCGAAACCGGTTCCGAAAAAGGAAGAAATGGTAGCTGCCCTTCAGAAAGATCAGATATAAACGGAACGGAGAGCAATGAGAGGCAGAATCAGAATAAAAACCATCGGGCTCAATTTCTACTATGGCAATGTACTTGCCCTTAAAGATGTTAATATGGAGATCGAAGAGAATCGGGTAACCGCCCTTATTGGACCTTCAGGTTGTGGGAAAACCACCTTCTTGCGCACCCTCAATAGAATGAACGACCTGATTCCTGAGACAAGGGTGAAGGGAAAGGTTCTTTTCGACGATCAGGACATTTATCAGAAGAACGTCGATGTGGTGGAACTGAGAAGAAAAATCGGAATGGTGTTTCAGAAATCTAATCCCTTTCCCAAATCTATATTTGAGAATGTGGCTTATGGCCCGCGTTTAAACGGCATCAAG
>QMLZ01000198.1 GCA_003646995.1 Deltaproteobacteria bacterium
GGTAATGTCGAAGTATCCCGAATATTCATAGTCTGAATCTTTATTGAGGCTTATCGGAATTGGTAATCCACCTTCAGGAGTGATCGAGATGAAGGGTGCCGTTATAAGTGGCTCTGTTAACGTAATCTTTATACCGACTGTTCCAACTCCAAACCTGCCTGTAGCTTCATCGTAAACACCAAGAGGTTCATACTCTATCGAAGCAATAGCCGGAGCGGTCCTGTCACATATTGCACTGCCTTCGTTGGAGAGGTTGCTCTCATTGTCAGCAGCGTCGACTGTTGTTACGCGATAAAACCATGTCCCCTCATCTTCCGGGGAATCGTAGAAGGAGTTTGTGGTTACAAGATCAGTGTTTATTTTTGTTGCTTCTTCTTTTGAATCGAAAGAGGTAGACGATCGGTAGACGTTGTATCCTTTAATTGCGGTATCGCTGGGTATCTGCCATGATAGCCTGATTACTCCCTGTTCTTTACCTTCGACAAGGAGATTTCTTGGTTTTTCAGGCAGTGTTGTGTCTAGGGTTACCGTGATTTGAGTACTCTTTGGACCGATTCCTCCTCTGTTTTTCAAGGCCACCTGGATTCTGTTGTCTCCTTCGCCCAGAGTAACCGGAATGTTGAATTTCCCGCTGCTATCAACAACAGAAGTGTCCTGACTCTGTACATCGTTTATAAAAGCAACAACGTCTGTGTGGGGTGTGCCGGTCCCGCTGACTATAATTTTACTGTTGTTGGTGAGAGTGCCATTCTGTGGATTTGTAATTATTGGTGTTGCAGCCGGTGCCGCGAGATCAATACTAATATTGAACGTGGTGGTAGAACTATTACCCAAAGAATCATATGCTATTATTTTTAAAGTGTGGACTCCGTCGTCAAGGGAAAGTAAATCCAGATGGTAAGAGTAATTTTGAGAACCGTTGGCATCCGTATGAACAAGATCATCATCAATGTAAAATTCCACGCGACTCAAACCTGCCGGATCAGTCGCTTCCAGAGTAATCATTCCTGAATGAGAGATTTCAATGCCATCACTAAGGCTTGTTCCATTAATCTTGTAATCGGCAGTAGAAGGACCCTGGGAATCAGGTACAGGGGTTCCCGGGACAGACGTCACCTGTTTGTCCTCACCATTCGAAAGATTGACGGTAGTAACTGCAAAATAGTAAGTGTTGTTATTGGTCAAACCTGCTACTCGAGCGGTGGTTGTTGTATTTGTTACGGCAGGAGAAAGCCCTGTGACATCGGTTATTTCCGAATCGCTCACGTAAACTGCATAGTATTTCACGTACGAAGCCGGTTCTGTTCCCTGCCAGTTGAGTTCCACGTAGCCGCTGTATGGAGTAAGCGTCACGTTTGTAGGATTATCCATGATAGTCACAGCATCCAAAGAAACTCCTTCGCTCTCGTTTCCGTCGGTGTCGTAGGCCGTGATCCTGAGACTGTAAAGCGTTGCGGGCGTTAAGCTGGTTGCTTCGTAGGTTAATATACTGGTATCCAGCTCAATACCATTCGGTGAATTGTTAAAGTAAACTTTGTAACCAGCCAGATCGCCGTGCGAGTTGGGTGAAGGATTCCACGTAAATGTGAGACTTGTTTTTCCACAGGAAACTGTTAGATTCGTCACTTCTTCAGGAGGTATTGTGTCTGTCGGTGTTGCTGAAACCGGCGTAACAGAACTAAGAGCATTATCATGAGTGTCTACAGCAACTACGGCAAAGTAGTATTTCTGTCCTTTAATCAGGTTCTCGACAATATAGGTAAAAGTGCCGGCAGGTACAGTTGCAAACGGATCAAGTCCTTCAAGTTGAGTGAAGAGGTGATCCTGAACGTATATTCTGTAGAGAGCCACATCTTCCTGACTTTCTTCATCGTATCCGTTCCAATCAAGGGATACAGTCGATCCGTGCCCTTCACCTGAAGCAGTCAGGTTAGATACCGGCAGCGGCGCAACATTATCATAAATAATTGTTACACTTATCAATTCACTCTTGTTCCCTGCTCTATCCTCGGAATATATTTCGAGTATGTTTTCCCCTTCTTGTAGCTGGACCTCGTACGACCAGTTAGTGTCAGCATTTACAGGGATAACCTCGGTATCGTTGATCCAGATGGATGATTCTGCGTCCTTTGTACCGTTAAGAGTTTGGTGAGACAGATGAGTTGGGCTTTCCACCGGTTCCACCGTGGGCTTTGCCGGAGCCGTGGCGTCGTAGGTGAAGGACAAATCAACATGGGTGGAGTTTCCTGCAAAATCGTGCGCATCCAGAACTACAGTATAGCTATCTTCAGCCAGAGGTTGCTCGGGAGTAAAAACAAGGGTATTTGCACCGGACAGTGCCCAGTTACCGGTTATCTCTTCATTTTGCGAGTTCTTAATACTTGCTGTGGATATCGTGGTAGTGCTGTCAAGACCAGCGGTCTGATCAATAAAAGTAAACGTAATTTGTGATGGTTGTTCTTGTAAATAACTTCCATCAGGAGGTGTGCTGGATTGAAGTGCTGGTGGTACTCGATCGAGAACAATTTGCAATTCCACTTCCTGACTTTTATTTCCGGCTTCATCCATAGCAAACAGGCGATATGTATTTGTACCTTCGTGATCAATGTGTAGCTCATAGGACCATGTGGTCTGATCATCAAGTTCGACAATTGGGTTGTCATCGAGCCAGATTGATGTGCTTGCCTGCTTTGTTCCGCTCAGAGTAACGGTCGAATTGTTTGTTGGAGAATTAACTTCGCCAAGCACTGGAGCATCTGGTGCCGTTAGATCAATAGAGAACGTAATGGTCTGTGATTGAGAGTTCCCAAGTGGTGTATCGGTAGGATTCAATGTAACAGTGTATGTGCCTTCTTCTAACAGAGTGCCGGCAGTAAAAGTTACATGGTTGTAATCCCCGGCCCATGTCCCGGATATTTCGTTATTGTCAGAGTCTTTCACGGAGGCATTTGTAATGGTTGCAGAAATATCAATATTCGTGGTCTCTTCCCAGAGCGTAATATCTATTTTATCTATCTGCCTGTTCAGTACTGCTCCATTTGCAGGAATAGATGAGTAAATAACCGGTGCCGTAGTATCCAGAACAATTTCTGTAGCGACAATATCACTGGCCATTCCGGCAGCACTGACGGAATAAATGGTAAATGAATTGACTCCTTCATGCAGCGTAGCATCATATGACCAGGTGGTGTCTGAATTTACGGAAATTACCTCCGCTCCATTTATTACTATTGATGTGTCGCTATCTTTTGTTCCTGACAGAGTTTGAGTATCTGTGTCCGTAGGTGTGGTTACCTGGTTAACCGTAGGTGCGTTGGGTACATCGTATTCCGTTAACCAGTCGGAGTAATCCACAGTACCTTTTGAAGAGTCGTCGAAGTTGTCATAGATCTTGGAGATATCTTTTGGATTACTTCCCTGGGTCATTTCATTTGTGGTATCTACTCCCCACCAGTTATCCGTAGCTGTAATGTTTACAGAGGAGTTGTTAAATAGATCGTAGCCGGTGTTTGAATACAATCCGTTGTTTGAAAGAGAAATTGTCTGGTTTAGGCTCAAGTAGAGTCCGTGTTGTTGATTGCTGGTCACCTGGTTTGCTGTAAATTCTGGTGTTAAGTGATACGAACTGTAGCCTGAATATTCAAAAGAGACACCTGAATTGGAGTTGTTATGGACCACGTTGCCGCTGATTGTCGGCGAAACTGTAGTGTTATAGTCATAGATCCTGATTCCATACGTACCGTCATGGAGGTCATTATTTAAGACAGATAACTGAGAGGCGGAGGAAGCTGAATTGTAGTTTGCGTAGAAAAGAGTACCGGATTGGTAAATCTCATTTCCCTGGGCTGTAACATCAGTTACTGCCCCGCCGGTTGTATAAATATAAATACCCTGGTCAGGATGACCATGTATGGTATTGTTTAGAATTGATGCCTTGAGCTTCGCGCTACTGGAACCGTCAGCAGTGCAATAAACACCACAACTGCCATTATCTGAGACCTGGCTGCCAGAAATAACTAAAGTAAGGAGACTGCTTCCGCCATGGGCCCTGCATGAAATACCTTTTCCGTCGTTATCTGAGATGGTGTTGCCTTCCAGGGTGATTTCCACACTGGCATTGTTGGTAACGTAAGCATAAACACCGTCTCCGGAAGTGTGGCGTACAGTAGAATCCAGAATCGACAGTTCATCTGTATCCTCTTCTCCGATAAAGTTTATGCCGTACTGAGAGTATTCAACGGTGGTGTTTTCTATACGTACAATACCTTCAGCTTTTATTCCTATCCAATCACCTTTTTGGGCATCTGTTCCGGCATCCGAGGTAAACAGAATCGGGTCTGACTCTGTTCCCTGACAGATAAGGGTCCCTTTTACGATAAACTCGGTACTATTTATATTTGTACCACAGTAGGATGAATCAAAGTTAGCGGGGAATTCAATGCGTGTGCCAGGTAATATGGTTAGAGTGACACCTTCGGGAACCACAACGTCACCGTCTAATTGTATTGTGCCGGACCACATTTCATCCCATTCCAGTGTGCCCATCCGAGTTGGTTCGTCAGCTCTAATGGATATGTTTGTTTCTGTTGGTGGGTCCTGGACATTACCATCGGTGTCGATAACTCTGGTAAGAATTGTATAATCACCTGAGTAAAGCTGGTCGGAAGTAAATGTCCAGTACGTTTTACCAATATATCTTGTGTCAAAATCTGCAGCTTTCCACGTATTTCCGTTGTCAATGCTTACTTCGAGTTGATCGATTCCCGTAAGAGCATGAGCCACACCTGTGACCGTTAAAGCCCCTTCACTCAGTACTGCATCGTTAATGGGATCAATAACTCTTGTTTCAAGGTCTTGAATTGAATTGAAGCCAGACGATTTCCAATAAGCGTAGTTGACTAAGCCTTTGCTTGAATCGTCGAATTGGTCAAATATAGTGCTTATGTTAATGAGATCGGGGCTTGCATTCATTTCATCGGTAGCTTCGTTTCCCCAATAGTTAAAGCGGGCATCAATCGGAAATGAAGATGCATTGTAGATGTCGTAACCTGAGTTATAGTAAACCGTGTTATGAACTACCCGGATCATATTAGTGGTATTGCAATAAATGCCGTTGCCCCCGTTTTCATGAACCGAGTTAAGTGCAATTATGGCGTTTACAGCATTATTCTGAGATGAGTTACGAGTGCATACTATCCCGTCTCCTGTGTTTTCATTGACTACGTTACCTCTGATTTCTGTCCTCATGTATCCGCGGTATTCTTCGTAGCAGTAAATACCGTTTCCGGAGTTGTTGTGTATGTTGTTCCCGCTTATGAGGGTTTCCATTTTGTAGTAGGAGGTATTGGATCCGTAGCTTCTGCAGTAGATACCATGGGTTGCGCCGTATACTTCGTTGTTAAGTATCTGCGCTACCATGTGGCTGTATCTTTCGTAGCAATGGATACCGATGTTTGAGCTGTTGTTGTAAACGGTGTTTGAAGAGATAGTGTATTCTGTTTTTATGTCCTGGTTGTAGATGTAGTTGCTATTGGAGTAGAGATATATGCCCACACCGGAATTATCGTGGACAGTATTATTGTTAATCTTTCCACTGGCTGATGAATAGTTATAGGTATAGACATGTATTGCATGACTGGTGTTTGTCACAGTGTTTCCGCTGATATCCACATTGCCGGTTGCATATGTATAGTTATAAACATATATTCCGTAAGTGCCTGTGCTGGTTATGGTATTGTTGTTGACATCAATATCGGTAGATCCGTAGTTGTCGGCATATACCCA
>QMLZ01000199.1 GCA_003646995.1 Deltaproteobacteria bacterium
CCTGGAACAGGCCGGCTGAAATAACACTACCCGGAGGAAGCACTAAGACGTTTGAATACGACCCACTGATGAGGATCAAACGGATTACAGCTAAAGACCCTGGTCAGAACATCATTATGGATTGCGGTTATACTTACGACAAAGTGGATAACATAGTAGGTAAGGTCACTGAGCATGGGAACTATTCATATGGGTACGATGATTTGTACAGGCTCATTAGTGTAGATAATCCTGATTTTTCTGATGAAGCCTTTAGCTATGACCCGGTTGGAAACAGGCTCACTTCAGATAGGGTTAGCGGTACTTGGACCTACAATTCCAACAATGAGCTTGTAGGTTATGACGGGATAAGTTACCAATATGATGCCAATGGGAATACGATTCAGAAGGACGACAATGGAGTCATCACGGAGTATTCATACGATATCGAAAACCGCCTTATTGAAGTTACAACGGATGCCCCCCAACCCACGACCTGCAAGTATTACTATGATCCCTTTGGTAGGCGGCTGTGGAAGGAGGTTGATGGTACCAAAACATACTTCATGTATTCAAACGAGGGATTAGTTGCGGAACTAGATTCAGGAGGCAACGTCACGAAATCCTATGGATACAAACCCAACTCAACGTGGACGACTGATCTAGTCTTTATGAAAGTCGGAAATGATTATTACTTCTACCACAATGATCACCTGGGAACACCACAAAAGCTCACCGCGATTAGCGGGGCTGTCGTATGGAGCGCTAAATATACTTCATTCGGAGAAGCTGCAATCGATCCCACATCCACCATCACCAACAATCTCCGTTTCCCGGGGCAATATTATGACGAAGAGACAGGCTTGCATTACAACTGGCACAGGTATTATGATCCGAAAAATGGGCAATATTTAAGAAAAGACGAAGCCATTGGATATGGATCTGGTCTTTACGGGTATGCACGAGAAAACCCATTGAGCTATGTGGACTCATTAGGTTTGAGGTGTAAGCATTTTTTTTCGCTTCCAGTAAAATTCCGCATTTCCAAGAGAAACGAATGGGCGAAATGGAAGAGCTGGGAATACGAGGGCTTTAATACTTACGAGGGTGGCGAAGGTCCGATTTTCTGGTTTAATGCGAGATGCAGGTGTGTGCGGAGAAGGTTTGGCCAAAGAATATTGCTTATAGAGGCATACGTGAAACGATTTTATTGGTGCAAGGATAGTGGGTGTGAGGCACATATCAAAGAAGAAGCAATTTGGGAACCTCTATTTGACTTTTCAGAAGAAATTTCTGATTCAGAAAGACAAGAAGTAAATGGAGGATGGGTATTGAACGATAATCAAGCTGAGGAGAGATGCAGAGCAAAATGTCTGGAATTAAATCAGTACTAATATGCCTACTGTTGGTGTTATACTCGCAGGGAATTACTTCTTGTAAGGAGCACTCAGAAAGGTACGAATATCATAAGGATATCAAGAAATATCAAGAGTTATTAAAAGAGGATCCTAAAAACTGCTTTTATAATGAGCAATTAGCTGCCAGCTACCAAGGAATTAATAATATCGATAAGGCCATTGAACACTATCGGTTCGTGGTAGAGAATTGCCCGGACAATTTAATAAGCATATTTGATCTAGGTGTGTGTTATTTGGTCAAAATGGATAGAGAAAAAGCACTGAAATATATGAATAAGGCGATTGCAGAGGCTCATAAGAGAAAAGAAATAAAATTGGAGCGGATGTTTATTAGGTCAAAGTCCGAATGGTTGCAGAAATGGGAATCGATCAAAAAGCTTGAGTGGAATGCAGGCAAGAAAAAGTAATTCTTGTGGCTGATGTTCTTCTTGCCAGAATTGCCGAATGGTGATGAAGTGTTGGGAGACTGCTCTTTCCAAATTAGAGTTTGGTATTCTTAAAACTAATCGTTTTCTACTAGATGGTTGCTTTCATTGCTTCAATATTTGATGTGGTGCTTGCGTCAACGTCTAACATATTTTGTCTGTGAAAAATTGCAGTTTATACACCTGCTCCAACAGTGCAATCAATCAATCTATTTCAACCAACATTCCTGTAGCATGCAACTTTTCCCGGAGGGTCATCAACGGGGTACTTATATGATCCGTTGATGAGGTTAAAGAGCACCCTTTCAAAGGCCTCGGGGCAAAATACGCAGTTGATGAGGCAGTACCGGTATTCCCCTGCAGGAAACCTTACAGAGAAGGAAACGGGGCATGGCAGCTACACCTACCAGTACGACAAGCTCTACCGCCTCATCCAAGTAGAGAATCCCACGCAAAACGACGAGTCATACACGTATGGCTTTCTTGGGAATCGTCTTAGCTCATCCTCTACCACTGGTACCTGGAACTACGATGCGAACAATGAGCTTCTGGGCTATGATAGCGTATCTTTCACTTACGATGCCAATGGCAATACGATTCAGAAGGACGACAATGGAGTCGTCACCGACTATTCTTACAACGTAGAAGACCGCCTAGTGGAAGTTACCACCAACAACCCACAACCCACGACCAGCAATTACTATTACGTTCCCTTGGAAAGAAGACTGTGGAAAGAAGTTGGCGGTATCAGAACCTACTTTGTATATTCAGATGAAGGGCTTGCAGGAGAGTATGACTCCGGTGGCCAGGAGATAAGGACTTACGGGTGGATACCTGGTTCTGGTTGGTCCACCGATCCGCTCTTTGTCAGGATAGGAGGGATATACTACTGGTACAGGAATGACCATCTCGGTGCCCCACAGAAGATAGTTACCACCAGTGGAGCGGTGGTGTGGTCGGCCATCTACGATTCTTTTGGTAAGTGCCATATTGCAACCGAAACTATCACCAATAACCTCCGGTTCCCAGGACAGTATCATGACTCTGAGACTGGGCTATACTACAACCTGAACCGTTACTATGACCCCACCACAGGCAGATACCTGAGAGCTGATCCATTTGGTGATGGCATCAATCTCTACACCTACTGTTTCAACAATCCCCTGTTGTTTATTGATCCCGAGGGGTTGTGTGCTGTAAGAACCTTTTTTACGTTAGAAAATCAGGCTAATTTTTGGGCAGGCTTTGGAGATACACTGACACTTGGCGGTACGGAGTGGATACGCGAGCAGTGGAATAAGGTTTTTTGGGATAGTACAGACGTAGTAAATTATGAGTCTGGATTTTATAGAGCTGGGAAATGGGGAGCATACGCCTGGGAAGTGGTTTTTGCGAATATTGCGGGAGTTAAGGTTCTTGGAAGAGAGGTTTTTGTTCAGGCAGTGAAAAGGGGCGGAGTAACAGGCATTGTGTCTGGTTCCCTGGATTTCATATATGAGGTAGCAAGGGGTAGATCTCTTACTGATGCTTTAAAGGAAGCTATCATAACAGGGACAACAAATGCGGTTGGCTATGGTCTTCCTGCATCAGGGATTAAGATTAGGCTTAGCATTGCAGTTGCTGTTGCTACAAATTTGGTTTTACAAAAAAATGTAACTGGAAAAGCTAATGTTAAACAAGCATTGGTAAGTGTTGCACCACCTTCCGTTGGAGGAGCATTTATGTATGCAATAGACATGGCACCAATTCCTTATGTAGGTGCTGTTGCAACTGGTCTTATTACTGCCCCGGCGAATCTGGCTGGGAACATTTTCTTTTCAAAAAATAGTGCTGAAAAGCAGAGGAGAACAATAAGAAGATGAGCTATCTTGAATGGAGAATCAAACACAAGGTACAAATTAACTTTATTGCGTGGTTTTTAGTCTCAACGTCAGTCTTATTTCTCTTTGTAACACCATACATATTCTATTTTATATTAGGAATGTTGATTCTATTGGAATTCATTGAGGATATTTTTGTGAAATGTCCCGAGTGCGGAAAGAGACCGGGAGGCTGGCTTTTTCAAATTGATAAAAAGTGCAGGCGGTGTGGAGCATCATTACTGGATGAGGCGAAGGACAGTGATATAGAGCACCCTTAAATAATTTGGCGCAGCTCGATCAAGTCTGCCACTTAATACTTGGCAAAGTTGTAAAACTCAAGGATTTCCCGGACAGCTAGCCTCTTTCCAGTAGCCAGTTTTAAGAAGCCTCCTTGCTTTATTTGTTCTTTGATAATCCTATCTCATTTCACTCATCAATAGTTGAGATGTTTGTTTACCAGCCCCTTGCCATGGTGTATGACCTGGAGCAGATTGGTTATGCCCTTATTACTGGTGATCTGGAGAGTTTTACACCATATAGTGATATTGGCCTGGCAGCTTGGAATGGAGCTGGTACGATTGATATTCTGGTGGGGATGGTGAAGGGTATTGGTTATGTGCCGATTGAATTTGTACGTGCAATTGAATCGGGGGATCCAGAGAGGATAGGAGCTGCAACACTTAATGCAGCACTTCTTGCATATGGAGCGTGCAAGGCGGTAGCTGGAATTAGGGGTGCTCTTGGAGGAGGGAGACTTGGTCGAATCTCGCAAGGCGGAGTCAAGGCGAAGTCTCTGAGGAGCAGTTTCAGGAAACTGGTGGGTAACGACTATCCAACCAAATTGAATCGCGGGGGAAAACTACAACCATATGACCCTAAAACTGGACGTTTTCTATCATACAGTTCAAACTCTGGATCAAAGCTATCTCCATTAACTAGGTTTACGTCAGGATTTGCTCAAGGCTGGGCTGAGGCTAAAGGTGCTACAGGTGCGACACCGGTTGGTTCTGCAGGGAATATCGGATACATAATAGGAAACGCAATAGGTAGCTTGTTACGATGATCATAATAGCATTACTTTTACTTTGTGCTTTGGGTATCGTTCTATTGGTTTACAAGGGGATGAAAGGCCCTTCTAGAACGCTAGAGGACTTAATTGTTCCAATACAAGATTTGCTAAGACGGGGTTATGATGGGGGGATTTTACTCATAGACGTTGCTCATAAAAAGTATTTTCTCCAACTAAGGAAATATATAGTTGGGGCAGGGAATTATGGAATAGAATTGTGTTTTCCTAACTCTGACTGGTCTCACGATGTTTTCCAAAAGCTGCGAGAGATTTGTAACCGTGAGAAGATTGAATATGTGATAACAGAAAAAAATGATACAAGCCCTATTGAGTTTCTGTGCATTGATTTTGGGAAGGACAGTTATGCTGCACATGAATTTATAAAAAGGATAATTTTAGAGCTTTTTGGGATGGACAATAATGTTAAGCTGTTTGTCAGATTAGAGAACGCTACGGTTGAAGATAGGCTTATTGATAGGTAATACTAGTAATACTAATTGTCGTTGCAACATTAAAACGTCACCTTTAATGCAAAATGAAAATGTCACCCCTTGGTCATAAAAGAGATGCGAAATGTCCGGGATTTATCATCTAGGATATTAGGATATAGTGAGGAGAGCGCTCTCGCTTCGCTTGCCGGTCTTGAGCTTTGGAGGGCTCCGACCGGCCGCGCTCCTTTGGCCGGACACTTCTATCAACAAGGCCGATGGCACGGGTTTTAATAACAACATACCTATTGAAGTTTCGTGTCAGGAAAGAACTCCAAGGGTCTAAAAGAAAGCTATGGTCAGGGAGGTGATAGCCAATACGAGTAAACAAACAACCTAAGTAAAGATAAATGGATACTGGAGATTATTTTCAACAAGCCCAATAGTTAGAGCCTTTAACCATTGAAACACCTCTTACCAGTTGCTCAACAGGGCATTAAGGATCTCCAGGGAATTAACCAGAATTTTAACCAGCGACCAAGATGGTCAAAATTGGGTTATCACACATGGTCAATTTTCGGTTGTCATTACCA